>NZ_JACAPX010000014.1:53322-221252 GCF_013385435.1 Pseudomonas sp. F9001 | reverse complement strand
TGATCTGACTGCCCCAATAAGCCCGAGGCCGAACGCAGGTATTGCGGAGCGGGTAAACCGGCAGGACGCCGGTTTAGCCGCGCCGGGCCATGGATGGCCCGTCGCGGCGGCCCGCGGAGCAATGCCGGAGTGAGGGAACACCGAGCCTAGGCGAGGTGCCGACAGGCGGGGCAGAGCGCTTTGGTTACTTTGCCGCTTTTGCAAAGTGACTCGCTGTAAGAGCGAAACCATAAGTAGCCGTTACCGCAGAAACGGATATGTACACAATCAAACCACCACAGCCTGCCGCACCTGCTTCTCCAGTTCAGCCTTCAACCCAGGCTCCAACTTAAGCTGCCGCGCCAACTCATCGAGGTAAGCCTTCTCCATGAAGTTCTCCTCATCCACCAACATCACACTGGCGATATACATCTCGGCGGCCAATTCCGGAGTACTGGCAGCACGAGCCACATCTGCCGGATCCAGCGGCTTGTTCAGCTCGGCATGTAACCACTGCTGCAACTCACGATCGTTATCCAGCTTCACAAACTCCCCTTCGATCAACGCCCGCTCACGCTCATCCACATGCCCGTCAGCCTTGGCCGCAGCCACCAGCGCCTTCAAAATCCCCTGGCTGTGCTGCTCGACCTGGGCCGGTGGCAACCGATCAATGGTCTGCGGCTCCCCTTGAGGCGCACTGGCCTGCTGCGCCTGCCAATTACCGTAGGCCTTGTAGGCAATCACCCCCAAAGCAGCCAACCCGCCATAGGTCAGCGCCTTGCCGCCAAACTTGCGGGCTTTCTTGTTGCCCAGCAACAAACCCATGGCGCCGGCCGCGAGGGCCCCACCACCGGCACCGCCAAGCAAGCTACCCAACCCGCCGCCACCCAGCAGTCCGCCAAGGGCACCCTTGTCATCTGACTTGCGCTGCCCGCCAGCCTTGTTCTGCAACATGTCCTGGCCGGATTTGAGCAGTTGATCGAGCAATCCACGGGTATTCATTCACAACCTCCAGAAACTCAAGTTCACAGGACCAATAGGCCCCCAGCGTAAAACTAAGTGCCAAAAACCCCCGATCTAGAGTGCTTCCAGATGTAACGCGCTTACCCCTCAATTAAAACGATATACACTCGAACAAATCTATAAAAACACCCCACTGGTAATTCCAGCATGATGACCTTGCGTCAAATCCGTCACTTCATCGCCGTGGCCGAGACCGGCTCAATCTCCGCCGCTGCCCAGACCGCCTTCATCTCCCAGTCCACCCTGACCCTGGCGATCCAGCAACTGGAACAGGAAATCGGCGTCAACCTGTTCAACCGCCACGCCAAGGGCATGACCCTGACCCACCAGGGCCACCAGTTCCTGCGCCAGGCGCACCTCATCCTCGCCACCGTCGACAACGCCAAGCGCAGCCTGCAACAGAGCACCGACCAGGTGGCCGGGCAGTTGATCATCGGCGTGACCAGCCTGGTCGCCGGCTACTACCTGGCGGACTTGCTTACCCGCTTCCAGCGCGCCTACCCCAATGTCGAAATCCGCGTGATGGAGGACGAACGCCCCTACATCGAACACCTGCTGGTCAGCGGTGAAATCGACGTCGGCGTGCTGATCCTCTCCAACCTCGAAGACCGCCACGCCCTGCAAACCGAAGTGCTCACCCACTCGCCCCACCGTTTATGGCTGCCCGCCCAGCACCCGCTGCTGGAACACGACAGCATCAACCTGGCGGATGTGGCGCGCGAGCCGCTGATTCAACTGAACGTCGACGAAATGGGCCACAACGCCCAACGCATGTGGACCGGCGCGGGGCTGCAACCTCGCGTCACCTTGCGCACCGCCTCGACGGAAGCCGTGCGAAGCCTGGTCGCCGCCGGACTGGGCGTGTCGATCCAGCCGGACATGACCTACCGCCCCTGGTCCCTGGAAGGCGACATCATCGAGGCCCGGCCGATTGCCGACCTCAGCCAGACCCTAGACGTGGGCCTGGCCTGGCGCCGGGGCACGGCGCGCCCGGCGCTGGTGGACCCATTCCTGACGGTGGCCCGCGAACAGCCCCACCCACGCAAGCCATCTATTTAATCGAATGCTGCTTTCAGTATTTAGTATTTGTTGACCTCGCGCCTGACCTCTAGTCTCTGCTCATCCCATAAGAGAAGGTCAGGCGCCTCGCACGAGAACAGCCATGACCACACAAGAAAAGAGATCGCGAAAAATGTCTGGCGCGCCCACACCGCTGCTCACTGCGTTGCTGATCGACGGCGAACTGGTCCCGGGCCAGGGGTTTGTCGAGCCGATCATCAACCCGGCCACCGGTGAAATCCTCACCCATATCGCCGAAGCCAGTACCGAGCAGGTCGAAGCCGCAATCCTCGCCGCCCACCGGGCCTTTGCCGGTTGGTCGCGGACCACGCCCCAGCAGCGTTCGAACATCCTCCTGGGCATCGCCGAGACAATCGAAAAACAAGCCGACTACCTCGCCCGCCTGGAATCGCTGAATTGCGGCAAGCCGCTGCACCTGGCACGTCAGGACGATTTGAGCGCGACCGTCGATGTGTTCCGTTTCTTCGCCGGCGCCGTGCGCTGCCAGACCGGGCAACTGAGCGGTGAATACCTGCCGGGCTACACCAGCATGGTGCGTCGCGATCCGATTGGCGTGGTGGCCTCCATTGCGCCGTGGAATTACCCGCTGATGATGGCCGCCTGGAAAATCGCCCCGGCCCTGGCGGCCGGTAATACCCTGGTGTTCAAGCCGTCGGAACATACCCCGCTGTCGATCCTGGCCCTGGCGCCCGTACTGAGCCAGTTGTTGCCGCGCGGGGTGATCAACATCCTGTGTGGCGGCGGCGAAGGGGTCGGCAGCCATTTGGTCAGCCACCCGAAGGTGCGCATGGTCTCGTTGACCGGCGATATCGTCACCGGGCAGAAGATCCTCCAGGCCGCCTCCAAGACACTCAAGCGCACGCACCTGGAGCTGGGCGGCAAGGCCCCGGTGATCGTGTGCAACGACGCCGACCTGCAAGCCGTGGTCGAAGGCGTGCGCGCCTACGGTTACTACAACGCCGGCCAGGACTGCACCGCCGCGTGCCGCATCTACGCCCAGGCCGGCATCCACGACAAATTGGTGGCCGAGCTCGGCGCCGCCGTCAGCAGCCTGCGGTTTGCCGGCAAGCGCGATGCCGACAACGAACTCGGCCCGCTGATCAGCACCCGCCAGCGCGACCGCGTCGCCAGTTTTGTCGAACGCGCCCTCGGCCAGCCGCATATCGAACGCATCACCGGCGCCGCCGTGCATTCCGGTGCTGGCTTCTTCTACCAGCCAACCTTGCTGGCCGGTTGTAAACAGAATGATGAAATCGTGCAGCGCGAAGTGTTCGGCCCGGTGGTCACCGTGACCCGCTTCGACGAGCTGGAACAGGCGGTGGACTGGGCCAACGACTCGGAATACGGCCTGGCCTCCTCCGTGTGGACCCAGAATCTGGACAAGGCGATGCAAGTGGCGTCGCGCCTGCAATACGGCTGCACCTGGATCAACAGTCATTTCATGCTGGTCAGCGAAATGCCCCACGGCGGCTTGAAGCGCTCGGGGTATGGCAAAGATCTGTCCAGCGATTCGCTACAGGACTACAGCGTGGTGCGGCACATCATGGCGCGCCACGGCCAGCATCTTTAAAACAACAACTACGCTCACGCACCACCTGCTGCAAAAACTGCCCCGACCATAATTAAAGAAGAGGGAACCCCCATGTCTGCGCACAAGACCGCTCTGCTCAGTGCCCTGACCACCGCGCTGCTGGCCAGTGTCAGCATCCAGGCCGCCGAACCGCTGAAGGCGGTGGGTGCCGGTGAAGGCCAGTTGGATATTGTCGCCTGGCCCGGCTATATCGAACGTGGCGAAAGCGACAAGAACTACGACTGGGTCACCGGTTTCGAGAAAGAGACCGGCTGCAAGGTCAACGTCAAGACCGCCGCCACCTCCGACGAGATGGTGAGCTTGATGGCCAAGGGCGGCTACGACCTGGTCACCGCATCCGGCGATGCCTCGCTGCGGTTGATCGTCGGCAAGCGCGTACAGCCGATCAACACCTCGCTGATTCCCAACTGGAAGAACATCGACCCGCGCCTGAAAGATGCGCCGTGGTACGTGGTCGGCCAGCAAACGTACGGCACGCCGTACCAGTGGGGCCCGAACGTGTTGATGTACAACACTAACGTGTTCAAGACCGCGCCCACCAGCTGGAACGTAGTGTTCGATGCGCAGAACCTGCCGGACGGCAAGCCGAACAAAGGCCGCGTGCAGGCCTATGACGGCCCGATCTACATCGCCGATGCGGCGCTGTACCTCAAGGCCACCAAGCCGGAACTGGGCATCCAGAGCCCGTACGAGCTGACCGAAACCCAGTACAAGGCCGTGCTCGACCTGTTGCGCGCCCAGCAGCCGTTGATCCACCGCTACTGGCATGACACCACCGTGCAGATGAGCGACTTCAAGAACGAAGGCGTGGTGGCCTCCAGCGCATGGCCGTATCAGGTCAACGGCCTGGTCAATGAGAAGCAGCCGATTGCCTCGACCATTCCGAAGGAAGGCGCCACCGGCTGGGCGGATACCACCATGCTGCACACCGATGCCAAGCACCCGAACTGCGCCTACAAGTGGATGGACTGGTCGCTGCAGCCGAAGGTCCAGGGTGATGTGGCCTCGTGGTTCGGTTCGTTGCCGGCGGTTCCCGCGGCGTGCAAGGAAAGCGAACTGCTGGGCGCCGAGGGTTGCAAGACCAACGGTTTCGACCAGTTCGAGAAGATCGCCTTCTGGAAAACCCCGCAGGCTGAAGGCGGCAAGTTCGTGCCGTACAGCCGCTGGACCCAGGATTACATCGCGATCATGGGCGGGCGCTAAGCACTCCCTAGTTGATCGTTCCCACGCTCCGCGTGGGAATGCCTCCTGTGACGCTCCGCGTCACGACTTTAAGGGCGGACGCGGAGCGTCCAGCGCTGCATTCCCACGCAGAGCGTGGGAACGATCACGTCTACCTCCGATTTAATTTTTACAAGACGCGCCTTTTTGGAGCACCGCACCATGACGCTTGCAGTCCAATTCACCCACGTTTCCCGTCAGTTCGGCGAAGTGAAAGCCGTTGACCGGGTTTCCATCGATATCCAGGACGGCGAGTTCTTTTCCATGCTCGGCCCTTCCGGCTCGGGCAAGACCACGTGCCTGCGCCTGATCGCCGGGTTCGAGCAACCCAGTGCCGGCTCCATCCGCATCCACGGTGAGGAAGCCGCCGGCTTGCCGCCGTATCAGCGCGACGTGAACACTGTGTTCCAGGATTACGCGCTGTTCCCCCACATGAACGTGCGGGACAACGTGGCCTACGGCCTGAAAGTCAAAGGCGTGGGCAAGACCGAACGCCTCAACCGCGCCGAAGAAGCGCTGGGCATGGTCGCCCTCGGCGGTTACGGCGACCGCAAGCCGGTGCAACTCTCCGGCGGCCAGCGTCAACGTGTGGCCCTGGCCCGCGCACTGGTCAATCGTCCGCGCGTATTGCTGCTGGATGAGCCCCTCGGCGCTCTCGACCTGAAGCTGCGCGAACAGATGCAAAGCGAGCTGAAGAAACTGCAACGCCAACTTGGCATCACCTTCATCTTCGTCACCCACGACCAGACCGAAGCACTGTCGATGTCCGACCGTGTGGCCGTATTCAACAAGGGCCGCATCGAACAGGTCGACACCCCGCGCAACCTGTACATGAAGCCCGCCACCACCTTCGTCGCGGAATTCGTCGGCACCTCCAACGTGATTCGCGGCGAATTGGCGCAACGCTTGAGCGGTAACCCGCAGCCGTTCTCGATCCGCCCGGAACACGTGCGCTTCGCCGAAGGCCCGCTGGGCAGCGGCGAGGTGGAAGTCAGCGGCCTGCTGCATGACATCCAGTACCAGGGCAGCGCCACCCGCTACGAACTGAAACTGGAAAACGGCCAGGCCCTGAACATCAGCCAGGCCAACAACCAATGGCTGGACACCACCGCCGGGCATCAAGTCGGCCAGTCCATCACCGCGCGCTGGGCGCGGGAAGCCATGACGCCGTTGACCGACATCGCAGGCGAGGTGTGACATGAGCCTGGCCCTGTCCCAACCCCCGATGCGCAGGTTTTCCAACCTGCTGTACAAGAAGCCCAACCTGTACCTGTCGCTGCTGCTCGTGCCGCCGCTGATCTGGTTCGGCGCGATCTATTTGGGGTCGCTGCTGACCTTGCTGTGGCAAGGCTTCTATACGTTCGATGACTTCACCATGGCGGTCACCCCGGACCTGACCCTGGCCAACTTTGCCGCGCTGTTCCAGCCGTCGAACTTCGACATCATCGTGCGCACCTTGAGCATGGCGGTGGTGGTGTCCATCGCCAGTGCCATCGTCGCGTTCCCGATCGCCTACTACATGGCGCGCTACACCACCGGCAAGACCAAGGCGTTTTTCTACATCGCGGTGATGATGCCGATGTGGGCCAGCTACATCGTCAAGGCCTACGCCTGGACCCTGCTGCTGGCCAAGGGCGGCGTGGCGCAGTGGTTCGTGCAGCACCTGGGCCTGGAGCCGGCGCTGCAATTCATCATGGGCATTCCCGGCGTGGGCGGCAGCACCTTGAGCACCTCGCACCTGGGGCGGTTCATGGTGTTTGTGTACATCTGGCTGCCGTTCATGATTCTGCCGATCCAGGCCTCGCTGGAGCGTTTGCCGCCATCGTTGCTGCAGGCCTCGGCAGACCTCGGCGCCAAGCCGCGCCAGACCTTCATGCAGGTGATTCTGCCGCTGTCGGTGCCGGGGATCGCGGCGGGTTCGATCTTTACGTTCTCGCTGACCCTGGGCGACTTCATCGTGCCGCAACTGGTGGGCCCGCCGGGTTACTTCGTCGGCGGCATGGTGTACGCGCAACAAGGCGCTATCGGCAACATGCCCATGGCCGCGGCGTTCACTCTGGTGCCGATCGTGCTGATCGCGGTTTACCTGTCCATCGTCAAACGTCTGGGGGCCTTCGATGCACTCTGAAAAAGCCTCACTCAGTCTAAAAATCGCGGCTTGGAGCGGGTTGGTTTTCCTGCACTTCCCGATCCTGATCATCTTCCTCTACGCCTTCAACACCGAAGAGGCGGCGTTCAGCTTTCCACCCCAGGGCTTCACCCTGAAGTGGTTCAGCGTGGCCTTCTCGCGGCCGGACGTATTGGAAGCAATCAAGCTGTCGCTGCAAATCGCGGCCATCGCCACGCTGATTGCGATGGTGCTCGGCACCCTGGCCTCGGCGGCGTTGTATCGCCGGGAGTTCTTCGGCAAGCAAGGCATCTCGCTGATGCTGATCCTGCCGATTGCACTGCCGGGGATCATCACCGGTATCGCGTTGCTGGCGACCTTCAAGACCCTGGGGATTGAGCCGGGGATGTTCACCATCATCGTCGGCCACGCGACCTTCTGCGTGGTGATCGTCTACAACAACGTGATCGCCCGCCTGCGCCGCACCTCCCACAGCCTGATCGAAGCCTCGATGGACCTGGGCGCCGACGGCTGGCAGACCTTCCGCTACATCATCATGCCCAACCTCGGCTCGGCGTTGCTGGCCGGCGGCATGCTGGCGTTCGCGCTGTCGTTCGACGAAATCATCGTCACCACCTTCACCGCCGGCCACGAGCGCACCTTGCCGCTGTGGCTGCTCAACCAGTTGAGCCGGCCACGGGATGTGCCGGTGACCAACGTGGTGGCGATGCTGGTGATGATCGTGACGATGTTCCCGATCCTGGGTGCCTATTACCTGACCCGCGGCGGCGAAAGCGTGGCCGGTAGTGGCGGTAAATAACTGACAACACATTGCCACTGAAGGAATGAGATTCAAATGTGGGAGCGGGCTTGCTCGCTCCCACACTTGAACCGGTTTCGGCAGGGGAAACGATGCAGCTTTAAGAGGACTGAACCATGCAAACCAAACTGCTGATCAACGGCCATCTGGTCGAAGGCGAAGGCCCGGCGCAGCCGGTGTTCAACCCGGCGTTGGGTCGGGTACTGGTGGAAATCAAGGAAGCCAGCGAAGCCCAGGTCGACGCCGCGGTGCGTGCTGCCGACAGCGCTTTTGAAGGCTGGTCGCAAACGCCACCGAAGGATCGCTCGCTGCTGCTGCTCAAACTCGCCGACGCCATCGAAGCCCACGGCGCAGAGCTGGCAAAGCTTGAGTCGGACAACTGCGGCAAACCCTACAGCGCCGCGCTGAACGACGAGATCCCGGCGGTGGCCGATGTGTTCCGCTTCTTCGCCGGCGCCAGCCGCTGCATGAGCGGTTCGGCCGGCGGCGAGTACCTGCCGGGCCACACCTCGATGATCCGCCGTGACCCGGTGGGCGTAATTGCCTCCATCGCGCCGTGGAACTACCCGCTGATGATGGTCGCCTGGAAAATCGCCCCGGCCCTGGCCGCCGGTAATACCGTGGTGCTCAAGCCTTCGGAACAAACCCCGCTGACCGCGCTGCGCCTGGTGGAACTGGCCGCTGAAATTTTCCCGGCCGGTGTACTCAACCTGGTGTTTGGCCGTGGGCCAACCGTGGGCAGCCCGCTGGTGAATCACCCGAAAGTGCGCATGGTGTCGCTGACGGGTTCGATTGCCACCGGGGCCAATATCATTTCCAGCACTGCCGACAGCGTCAAACGCATGCACATGGAACTGGGCGGCAAGGCGCCGGTGATCATCTTCAACGACGCCGATATCGACGCGGCGGTGGAAGGCATTCGCACCTTCGGCTTCTACAACGCCGGGCAGGATTGCACCGCTGCGTGCCGGATTTATGCACAGGCCGATATCTACGACACGTTCGTCGAAAAGCTCGGCGCGGCGGTTGCCAGCATCAAATACGGTTTGCAGGATGACCCGGCCACCGAGCTGGGCCCGCTGATCACCGCACAGCACCGTGACCGTGTGGCCGGGTTTGTGGAGCGTGCCGTGGCGCAATCCCATATCCGCCTGATCACGGGTGGCAAGGCGGTGGAAGGCAACGGGTTCTTCTTTGAGCCGACGGTGTTGGCCGACGCGCAGCAGGACGATGAAATCGTGCGCCGCGAAGTGTTCGGGCCAGTAGTGTCGGTAACCAAATTCAACGACGAGGCCCAGGTATTGGCCTGGGCCAACGATTCGGACTACGGCCTGGCCTCTTCCGTGTGGACCGCCGATGTCGGCCGCGCCCATCGCCTGGCTGCACGGTTGCAGTACGGCTGCACCTGGGTGAACACCCACTTCATGCTGGTCAGCGAAATGCCCCATGGCGGTCAGAAACTGTCCGGCTACGGCAAGGACATGTCCATGTACGGCCTGGAGGACTACACCACGGTTCGCCATGTGATGTTCAAGCACTGACCCCTTACCCCTGTCGAAGCGAGCTCACTGTGGCGAGGGAGCTTGCTCCCGCTGTAGTGCGAGGTGCTCCCAGGTTTTTTGGGGCCGCTACGCAGCCCAGCGGGAGCAAGCTCCCTCGCCACAACAGCCGGCTCCTGCAGGGATCTCATAACAATAAATAATTCGCAGGTTCCCATGGACATCACCCGCCGCGACTTCCTCAACGGCGTCGCTATCACGATTGCCGCCGGTATGACCCCGCTGCAAATCCTCCAGGCCGCTCCCGATGGCCGCTACTACCCGCCCGCCCTCACCGGCTTGCGCGGCAGCCATGTCGGCTCATTCGAAGTTGCCCACCAGATGGGCTGGGAAAAGAAGGCCTTCGACACCGATAAACTGCCGATCACCGAAGACTACGACCTGGTGGTGGTCGGCGGTGGCTTGAGCGGTTTGTCGGCGGCGTGGTTCTACCGTGAGAAGCACCCGAAGGCGAAGATCCTGATCCTGGAGAACCACGACGACTTCGGCGGCCATGCCAAGCGCAATGAGTTCCAGGCCGGTGGCCGGCTGATCATCGGCTACGGCGGCAGCGAAGCGTTCCAGTCACCGAATCATCTTTACAGCAAGGAAGTAAACGGGCTGTTGAAAAAACTCGGGGTGAACATCAAGCGCTTCGAGACCGCCTTCGACCGCCAGTTCTACCCGGGCCTGGGTTTGTCCCGTGGGGTGTTCTTCGACAAGGAAAACTTTGGCGAAGACAAACTGGTGACCGGCGACCCGACGCCGATGGTCGCCGACGACATCGCCCCGGACCAGTTGCATGCGCGCTCCATCAGCGACTTCATCAATGATTTCCCGCTGCCGGAAACCGACCGTCAGGCGCTGATTGCCTTGCACGTCGCGCCCAAGGATTACCTGCCGGGCAAGACTGCCGAGGAAAAGGCCGAGTACCTCGCGACCACCAGCTACCGCGATTTCCTGCTCAAGAACGTAGGACTCTCGGAAGGCGCGGTGAAGTACTTCCAAAGCCGCACCAACGACTTCATGGCCTTGAGTATCGACGCGGTGGCGTCGGCTGATGCCTATAGCGTGGGTTTCCCTGGCTTCGGCGGAATGAACCTGGCACCGATCAGCGAAGAAGCCGCCGCAGAAATGGAAGAACCCTACATCTACCACTTCCCCGACGGCAACGCCTCGCTGGCACGCTTGCTGGTGCGCAGCCTGATTCCGGCAGTGGCACCGGGGCACACCATGGATGACATCGTGCTGGCGCCGTTTGACTACGCCAGGCTTGATCAGCCCAGGACGCCGGTGCGGGTGCGTTTGAACAGCACTGCGGTCAGTGTGCGTAACGTCGGTGACGGTGTGCACATCGGCTACAGCCGTGGCGGCCAACTCGCACAGGTACGCGGCAAACGCTGCATCCTGGCCTGCTACAACATGATGATCCCGTACCTGCTGCGCGATCTGCCGGCAGAACAAGCCCAGGCCCTGAGCCAGAACGTGAAGTACCCGCTGGTCTACACCAAAGTGGTGGTGCGCAACTGGACGTCGTTCCAGAAGCTGGGGGTGCACGAGATTTATGCAGCGACCCAGCCTTACAGCCGGATCAAGCTGGATTACCCGGTGAGCATGGGCGGCTACGAGCACCCGCGCGACCCGACGCAGCCGATTGGTTTGCACATGGTGTACGTGCCCACCAGCCCCAACAGCGGCATGAACGGCCGCGACCAGGCCCGCGCCGGGCGGGGCAAGTTGTATGGGCAGACATTTGAACAACTGGAAGCGCAACTGCGGGATCAGCTGCAGCGCATGCTCGGCCCGGGTGGCTTCAACCACCAGACCGACATTCTGGCGATCACTGTCAACCGTTGGTCACACGGCTATGCGACCTTCTCCAACAGCTTGTTTGACGATGCCGATGAAAGCGAAAAACTGAAGGACCTGGCGCGCCAGCCGGTGGGGCATGTGAGCATCGCCAACTCGGATGCCGCATGGAGCGCGTATGCCCATGCGGCGATTGATGAGGCATATCGAGCGGTAGGCGAAGTGGGCTGATCCCGGCGTTCCTGAAGAGGTTGTCGTGGCGAGGGAGCTTGCTCCCGCTGGGCTGCGCAGCAGCCCCAAACCAGGCGATCGAGATATCCCTGAAGGATCTCGATCGCCTGAGCTGGGGTCGCTTCGCGCCCTAACGGGAGCAAGCTCCCTCACCACACGGTTTCCACAGAAACGTCTTGTTTCATATGCAGCGCCATCAACCCGCCATCAATCATTTTTCCTTGCGCACCGAACCGCTTAAGCTATTTGGTATCTGTTTAATGTCCGTTGCGTTTGGCCGAAGGCATGTCCGAACCGTTTTCCTTGATCCAGCACGTGCCAGGAACGGCGCGGGATTGTTCACGACAGGTTGTATTTATGCACCGCAGGAATTTGCTCAAAGCGTCCATGGCCATCGCGGCTTACACCGGTCTGTCGGCCAGTGGCCTGCTGGCCGCCCAGGCCTGGGCGGGCAACCGCGCCGCTGATGGCGAGGCCCAGGCCTTCGATTTCGAGGCCCTGAAGATCCAGGCCAAGCAGTTGGCAAGCAATCGCTACCAGGACACCAAGCAGGTATTGCCGCCGACCCTGGCGACCATGACCCCGCAGAATTTCAACGCCATCGGCTACGACGGCAAGCATTCGCTGTGGAAAGAATTGAACGGCCAACTGGACGTGCAGTTCTTCCACGTCGGCATGGGCTTCAAGACGCCGGTGCGCATGTACAGCGTCGACCCGAAAACCCGCCAGGCCCGCGAGGTGCACTTCCGCCCTTCGCTGTTCAACTATGAAAAAACCACGGTAGACACCAAGCAGCTGACCGGTGACCTGGGTTTCTCCGGCTTCAAGCTGTTCAAGGCCCCGGAACTGGACCGCCACGACGTGCTGTCCTTCCTCGGCGCCAGCTACTTCCGTGCGGTTGATTCCACCGGCCAGTACGGCCTTTCCGCACGCGGCCTGGCCATCGACACCTACGCGAAAAAGCGCGAGGAATTCCCGGACTTCACCAAGTTCTGGTTCGAAACCCCGAACAAGGACAGCACCCGCTTCGTGGTCTACGCCCTGCTGGATTCGCCGAGCGCCACTGGTGCCTATCGCTTCGATATCGACTGCCAGGCCAACCAGGTGGTAATGGCCATCGACGCCCATATCAATGCGCGTACCGCCATCGAGCAACTGGGCATCGCACCGATGACCAGCATGTTCAGCTGCGGCACCGTTGAGCGGCGGATGTGCGACACCATTCACCCGCAAATCCACGACTCGGATCGCCTGGCCATGTGGCGCGGCAATGGCGAGTGGATCTGCCGCCCGCTGAACAACCCGGCTACCCTGCAATTCAACGCGTTTGCCGACACCGACCCGAAAGGCTTCGGCCTGGTGCAGACCGATCATGAGTTCGCCAGCTATCAGGACACGGTGGACTGGTACAGCAAACGCCCAAGCCTGTGGGTAGAACCTACAACCGCGTGGGGCGAAGGCTCTATCGATCTGCTGGAAATTCCTACAACCGGCGAGACCCTGGACAACATCGTGGCCTTCTGGACCCCGAAGAAGCCCGTCGCTGCCGGCGAATCCCTGAACTACGGCTACAAGCTCTACTGGAGCGCCCTGCCGCCGGTCAGCACGCCACTGGCGCAGGTCAATGCCACCCGTTCGGGCATGGGCGGTTTCACCGAAGGTTGGGCGCCGGGCGAGCACTACCCCGAAGTCTGGGCGCGGCGCTTTGCCGTGGACTTCAACGGCGGCGGGCTGGATCGTTTGCCTGAAGGCACCGGGATCGAGCCGGTGGTGACCTGCTCCCATGGTGAGGTCAAAGACTTCAGCGTGTTGGTACTGGATGCCATCAAGGGCTATCGAATTCTGTTTGACTGGTACCCGACCAGCGACAGCGTCGAGCCGGTTGAACTGCGGCTGTTCATCCGCACCCAGGACCGCACCTTGAGCGAAACCTGGCTGTACCAATACTTCCCACCTGCACCAGACAAGCGCAAGTACACCTGATACCGAACGTTCCCACGCTCGCGTGGGAACGCCCCTTCGGGATCTTCAGAACCGCGAAATACTCTTCATCGCCCCAATCAAGTACCGCATCGCCACCTGATCACTCTCGGTCAGGGCGCGGTACTGTTCCAGCAATTGCTCTTCGTCCGAACTCAGGCGCCGGCTGCGCAGCGACATCCTGCGGGCCAGAAAAGACGACAACACCCCCGCTACACCATAAGACTTGGCCATGGACTGTCTCCTCGTATCAATCAACTGCTCCTGGTTGCCCATAACCCCATCCCGCGATGCGACCTGCGAGGATCAACAAGCCGATTTCCTGGGCCAGAAATCATGCTTACCTTAAGCGTAGAAACTATCTTGCCAGGCGTGGGACTTTTTTAGAGTAATCACTTAAAAAAACGCTTGCAGGGCAATGACCTACAGCGTTATCCCACAAGCGGCCGGTACAGGTGGATGTCGTGCGGCTCCTGTTGAAACAGCTCGGGATCCGGCTGCTTGAGCAACCGGCAGCCGAGCCGCAGATAGAACTCCACCGTATTGCGCGATTCCGTGGCCGATACGTACAACGCCTCGGCCCCGGCTGCGCGGGCGTGTTCACAGGCCAGGGCAAACAGCTGGCCACCCAGGCCCAGGCCACGGGCCCCATGGCTCACATGCAGGAATTTGAGCTGGCGCATACGCAGGCCCTGGTTGAGGATAACCCGGTTGTCCACTACCACGGCCGCCAGCAGCTTTGCATCGTCAAACACACCGTGCAGCCACCCGCCGCGCTTCAGGCACGCCTGCAAGGCCACGGCATCCTGCTCGGCTTCGCCTTCGGGCCAGCCGCGCATGTCGTGGTGCTCGGGGTACAGCAGCAACTCCCCGTGCTCCACGCGATAGCACGCCTCGATCCGTTCGGTACGGTCAATCAGCGCCAGCAACGGCAGGTCCTGTTCGGTCAGGTCACGCTTGATCAACATGCTGTGCTTCCAAGGGTTGATGGTGAACAAGGTTGAAGCCTTCCGCAGGTGTCGGTGCTTCGAAATAGCCGGTGATCAAGTCGAACTGGGCGTCACTGGTTTCGAACGCGTGGGTACCCTCCGCGTTGCGCGCACGCAGGCGTGCCTTGCAGACCTCGTCCGGCACATCCAGGTAGTGCAATTGATGGTCAGCGCCTGCGCCTTCGAACAATGAGCGCATCCAGCGGCGGCTGGCCAGGGTGTTGGCGGGAAAATCCAGCACCACCGAGACGCCGGCTTTGAGCAACGAGATGATATGGGCCGTCAACGCATCGCGCAGGTGGCCGGTGCAGCGCACGTAGTCGCCCAGAGCCTGGATCTGTCCGGGATAAAGGCGTGACAGCCACTCATCCTCGCTGATCAATACCGTCTGTGGGGCTTGCGACAACTGCTGGGTCAGGGTCGATTTACCGGATGCGATTTTGCCGCAGATCAGGTGCAACATGAGCTTCTCCTTGTGTCGCAGGGCTTGGCCGGTGATCGGCGGGCAATAAAAAACCCGCCGGATCAAGGGCGGGTTTTTCATGCTTTTCCAGCACGCGTCAGCCCACCCTCTCCTGGAGGGTGGGAATAATCGAGGCGTTCAGTAATAGAGTCATAGTTTCGACATTAGCTTCAGGCGTTTTCCTACGCAAGGTTAATCCCGCAAGTCCGACTCATGAATCGGCTGGTCGCGATGCGTAGCCCGCTGATACTGCGCCGGCCAGGTCGCTTTGCGCCCGCCCAGGTCATCGTCGGCATGCAGTGGCCAGTACGGGTCACGCAACAGTTCACGGGCGAGGAAAATGATATCGGCCTGGCAGGTGCGCAGGATGTGCTCGGCCTGGGCGGGCTCGGTAATCATGCCCACGGTGCCGGTGGCGATTCCCGACTCTTTGCGCACACGCTCGGCAAAGCGGGTCTGGTAGCCGGGCCCGGTAGGAATTTCCGCATTGGCCGCGGTGCCACCCGAGGAGACGTCGATCAGGTCGACGCCCAGGTCTTTCAGGCGGCGCGCCAGTTCGACGGTTTCATCCGGGTTCCAGCCGTCCTCGACCCAATCGGTGGCCGAGACCCGCACAAACAGCGGCAGCTCCTGCGGCCAGGCTTCACGCACCGCCGTGGTCACTTGCAGCACCAGGCGGATGCGGTTTTCGAACGAGCCGCCGTACTGGTCCTGACGCTGGTTGCTCAGGGGCGAAAGAAATTGATGCAACAGGTAGCCATGGGCGGCATGGATTTCCGCCACTTTGAAACCGGCGGTCAACGCGCGCTTGGCGGCAGCGACGAAGTCAGCGATCACTTGCTGGATCTGCCCTTCATCGAGTTGCTTGGGTGAAGTGTGCTGCGGATCGAAGGCAATCGGCGAGGGGCCCACCGGCACCCAGCCACCGTCTTCCGGCTTGACGCTGCCGTGCTTGCCGATCCATGGCCGGTGCGTGCTGGCTTTGCGCCCGGCGTGGGCCAGTTGAATGCCCGCCACCGCGCCCTGGGCATTGATAAAGCGCGTGATGCGTTGCAGCGGTTCGATCTGTTCGTCGTTCCACAGGCCCAGGTCCTGGGCGGTGATGCGGCCATCGGCAGTCACGGCGGTGGCTTCGGTAAAGATCAGCCCGGCGCCACCGACGGCACGGCTGCCGAGGTGCACCAGGTGCCAGTCATTGGCCAGACCATCGACGCTGGAATACTGGCACATTGGTGACACGGCGATGCGGTTGAGCAGGGTCAGTTGGCGCAGGGTATAGGGTTCAAGCAGCAGACTCATGGGGCACCTCTTTTATGCAGTGGGCAGGCTCCAGGGTTCTGTTTGAAAGGTCGACGAAAAACCCGTCCCCGGCGGGCTGAAATAAGACAAGGTCACAAGACCGATCACACAGTGCTTAGAGACTAGTCGACAACAGAGGATTGCACAGGGTTCAGCGCGGCTCGATATGCGCGATCATCAGTTGCACGGTTTCCTGGCCACGGAACTCGTTCACGTCGAGCTTGTAGGCCAGTTCCACCCAGCGAATGGTGGGATTGGGCCAGATCTCGCGGTCGATGCCGAAAGCAATGCCATCGAGCTTCACCGATCCACACTCGCTCTTGAGCACCACCTTCAGATGGCGCTCGCCGACGACGCGCTGCTCCACCAGTTGGAACACCCCGTGAAACAACGGCTCTGGGAAATGCTGGCCCCACGGCCCGGCGTTACGCAGGGCGCGAGCCAGTTCCAGGTGAAACTCTTCAACCGCCAGGGTGCCGTCGGACAGCAGACGGCCCGTCAGGTCTTCTTCGCGCAGTTGCCGACGCACTTCGGCGTCAAAGGCCTCGGCGAACAGTGGGAAGTTGGCCTCGGGCAAGGTAAGACCCGCCGCCATGGCGTGGCCGCCGTACTTGGCGATCAGCGTTGGGTGCTGGCTGGCCACCACGGCCAGCGCGTCACGAATATGAAAACCCGGCACGGAGCGCCCGGAGCCCTTGAGCAGGCCGTCACCGGCGTCGGCAAAGGCGATGGTCGGGCGGAAGTAACGCTCTTTCATGCGCGAGGCGAGGATGCCGATCACGCCCTGGTGCCATTCCGGGTCGAACAGGCACAAGCCATACGGCATCGACTCCACCGGCAAGTCCTTGAGCTGGGCCAGGGCCTCACGCTGCATGCCTTGTTCGATGGACTTGCGGTCCTGGTTCATGCCGTCCAGTTGCGCGGCCATTTCCCGGGCGGCGGCGAAATCCGAGGTGAGCAGGCATTCGATGCCCAGGCTCATGTCATCCAGGCGCCCGGCGGCGTTCAGGCGCGGGCCCAGGATAAAACCAAGGTCGGTGGAGGTGATGCGGGCGTGATCGCGTTTGGCCACTTCGAGGATCGCCTTGATCCCCGGCCGGGCACGACCGGCGCGAATGCGTTCCAGGCCCTGGTAGACCAGGATGCGATTGTTGGCGTCCAGCGGGACCACGTCGGCCACGCTGCCCAGGGCCACCAGGTCCAGCAGTTCGCCGATATTCGGCTGCGGCTTGTTCTCGTACCAACCCAAACTGCGCAAGCGCGCACGCAGGGCCATCAGCACGTAGAAGATCACGCCCACACCGGCCAGGGCCTTGCTGGGGAATTCACAGCCCGGCTGGTTCGGGTTGACGATGGCGTCGGCTGCGGGCAGTTCGTCGCCCGGCAAGTGGTGGTCGGTAACCAGCACCTTGAGCCCCGCCGCTTTCGCGGCCGCCACGCCTTCGACGCTGGAGATACCGTTGTCCACGGTGATCAGCAGCTGTGGCTGGCGCTGCAGGGCCACGGCGACGATTTCCGGGGTCAGGCCGTAGCCGTATTCGAAACGGTTGGGCACCAGGTAGTCGACATGGGCGGCGCCCAACAAGCGCAGGCCCAGGGTGCCCACGGTGCTGGCGGTGGCGCCGTCGGCGTCGAAGTCACCCACGATCAGGATCCGCTGGCGCTGCTCCAGGGCCGTCACCAGCAAGTCCACCGCAGCATCGATGCCCTTGAGCTGCTGATACGGGATCAGCCGCGCCAGGCTTTTATCCAGCTCGGCTTCCGATTGCACCCCGCGTGCGGCGTAGAGACGGGTCAACAACGGTGGCAATTCACCGAGGAATGGCAGGACGGCGGGCAACGGGCGAGGATCGATACGCATGGGGTGACGGAAGCTTCTCTTTAATGTTGAAAATTAGCGGTGATCCCTTGTAGGAGCTGTCGAGCCCCAGCGAGGCTGCGATGGGATCACCTCGGTGTACCTGTCAGACCGCAGCGCCTGCATCGCAGCCTCGCTGAAGCTCGACAGCTCCCACACTCGACCAGCGTCCAATCAGTTATCGACGTTTCAGCCGCGCTCGCCAGCCAGCCATTCCAGCTGGACTTCGTGCTGCCCACGGTCATCGGTCACGAAGATCGTGCCTTCGCTGATCATCACGTCCCACTTGATCACCCGGGGCATGTCCTTGGCCAGCACTTCCAGGATTTCCTGGGGTACGGCGGCGATGCTCACGTTTTTCAGGTTCTTCGCCACCGGCACCACTTTGCCTTCCCAGACGCGCAAGCTGCCGTAGGCCAGCAAGGTCGTGCGTTCGGTACGGCGGGAACACCAGGTCAGGCGGTCCGCGTCCGGCTGGCCGACTTCGATCCAGTGCAGGACGCGATCATCCAGGCTTTTTTCCCACAGCGCCGGCTCGTCTACATCTGACAGGCCACGACCGAAAGACAGCTGCTCGTTGTAGAAAAGCGCGTAGGCCAGCAAACGCACGGTCATGCGCTCTTCGGTTTCCGAAGGGTGGCGGGCGATGGTCTGCTTGACGCTCTCGTACACCGAACGGTCAAGGTCGGTGAGGTTGAGTTCAAACTTGTAGGTCGTGGACGGCTGGGCCATGAACGGACTTCTAGAGACAGGGAAAGGCGGCAAGTCTAACCGATGGCGAGGTGATTCAACGAATACTGCGCTGCATCATCCTTATCACTGCGCCACTCGCCTATGTTAAAAGGCTCACATCCCTGCCCTGCCCGAAAGGTTCCTCATGTCGTTTACCGCCAAACCACTTGCCGGCCTGAAAGTCATCGAACTCGGCACCTTGATCGCCGGCCCGTTTGCATCGCGCATCTGCGCCGAGTTCGGCGCCGAGGTGATCAAGGTCGAATCCCCGGATGGCGGCGACCCGCTGCGCAAGTGGCGCAAGCTGTATGAAGGCACCTCGCTGTGGTGGTTTGTGCAGGCGCGCAACAAGAAATCCCTGACCCTGAACCTGAAACACCCGGACGGCCTGACAATCCTCAAGCAACTGTTGGCGGATGCCGACATTTTGATTGAGAACTTTCGCCCTGGCGTGCTGGAAAAGCTCGGCCTGAGCTGGGAAACCTTGCACGCCCTGAACCCGAAACTGGTGATGGTGCGCCTCTCGGGCTTTGGCCAGACCGGGCCGATGAAGGACCAGCCAGGGTTTGGCGCGGTGGGCGAATCCATGGGGGGCCTGCGTTACATCACCGGTTTCGAGGACCGCCCGCCGGTGCGCACCGGGATTTCCATCGGGGATTCGATCGCGGCGTTGTGGGCCGTGATCGGGGCGCTGATGGCCCTGCGTCATCGTGAAGTGAATGGCGGGCTCGGCCAGGTGGTGGATGTGGCGCTGTATGAGGCGATCTTCGCGATGATGGAGAGCATGATCCCGGAGTTCGACGTGTTCGGCTTTATCCGCGAGCGCACCGGCAACATCATGCCCGGCATCACGCCCTCCTCGATCCACACCAGCAAAGATGGCAAGCATGTGCAGATCGGCGCCAATGGCGACGCGATCTTCAAGCGCTTCATGTCGGCCATTGGTCGCGACGACCTGGCCAACGACCCGGCACTGGCCAGCAACGATGGCCGCGACAGCCGGCGCGATGAGTTGTACGGGGTGATTGATCGCTGGGTCAACTCGCTGCCGCTTGAGCAAGTGGTGGAACAGCTGAACAAGGCCGAAGTGCCCGCCAGCCGTATCTACAGCGCGGAAGACATGCTGGGAGACCCGCAATTTCTCGCCCGCGAGATGTTCCTCAAGGCGCAGCTCCCGGGCGGCAAGGACTTCAAGATGCCCGGCATCGTGCCCAAACTGTCGGACACACCGGGCAGTTGTGAATGGGTCGGACCGCAGTTGGGCGAGCACAACAGCGTGGTGCTCGCTGAATTGGGCTACGATGCGGCCGCCGTTACTCGCCTGCGTGAGAACGGCGCGATCTGATGGGCCGGCGCTTCATCATTCGACTCTGCCTCCTGGGTTCACTGCTCGGGACTTGGCCACTGTCGAGCCAGGCCCAGGAAACCTTGATCTGGCTGTTGCGTGACCTGCCGCCAGTGACGATTTTCGAAGGCCCGCAAAAAGGCCAGGGCGCCCTCGACCAACTGCTGCCGATACTCGCCGAACACATGCCGGAGTATCGACATCAGATCCTCCACGTGAACCGCGCGCGCGGCATGCAGATGCTCCGCGACCCCGGCACGCTTACCTGCGACCCGTCCCTGCTGTGGACGGCGGAGCGCGCTAAAACCATCGTGTTTTCCGCCCAGGCCTTCGCGGCCGTGAGCAACGGGGTGACGATCCGCCAGGGTCAGCGGGCGCTGCTGGCGCCGTTTGTGGTGGATGGACGGTTCGACCTGGAGGCATTTTTGAATGCACGGGATGCGCGCCTTGGCATCATCGCCGAACGCAGCTACGGCGCCATCATCGATGAAGCGCTGAAGCACACCAGTGCTCACAAACTGGCGCCACATTACGGCAATGACGCCCTCGGCAGCCTGCTGCAGATGCAACGAAAGGGGCGGCTGGAAGCGGTGCTGGGTTACTGGACAGAAGTGCGCTACCAGGCGCTGCAACAAGGCATTGATCCACAAGAGCTGATCTTCTACCCCATCAAAGGCACCCCGCCCTATCAACTGACCCGGATTGCCTGCACGGATAACGCCTCAGGCCGCACGGCTATCGAGCGGATCAATCAGGTGCTGCGCGAGATCCCGCAGGAGCAACTGCGACAGTCCTACGCCTCATGGCTCGACCCGGTCATGCGTGAGCAATACCTGCAAGACCACCCGACGTTTTTCCAGGATGCCCCGAGCCCATGACAAATCGCAGGCAAAAAGAAACCCCGAGCAGTGGGGAGACAACTCGGGGTTAATAAGGGCCTAAAAAGACCAGTAACAACGAGCCACAAGCACCGGAGCACAATGCTTGATCTCGCTGTTACAAAATCTGACTCACCTTGCCGTAGGAAGGTTCCCAACAAAAATAAATCTTCATGCGCAGGCAATCGGCCGAGTCAGGGCCGCATTGCGCAGGGCCGCCATGACCGAGGGTTCCAGGCGTCCTTCGGCAATCATCAAGTCGCGGTGCAAACAGTCCACCACATCCACCAATGCACGCTTGTCGGTCAATTGTGCCTGGTCGACTTCTCGTTCGACCACGATGGCACCGGCCGGATTCTTTACGGTCACCAGGCATTCGCCCTGCACACCCGAGGTGGTCAGCGTGACCTGATAAGGGCTCAGTGCTTCACCGAGCAATAGGCTGATACTTTCCATCTCGATCACCACTCAATAGTTCGGAAACAATCGTGTAAACGGGAGCTGCATCTATCCTAAGTGACTATTTGCGTCGTAGGAAAGTTCGCTTTTTCGTCTTTCAAGGGTTGCCGGGGGATGACGTGTCCAGCATGCGCTTGCAACATGACAAGCAAAAAACGGCAGCACATAACTGCTTACTCAATGAGTTGCCGTTTTGGCGCTGATGCCGAGGGTGAATCCTATACTCGGTGAGTGCTGATCATGCCGGCACATCGATAAACAGCGCATACCAAAAGGCCCCGTTGCGAAGGACGAAGACCATGCTGGAACACGAAAAAGAGCAGGCAATACTAGAGAAGATTCACGCCGACATATCCAGAATTTATGCCGAGCAACGCAAGCTAAACGCAGAATCCCACAAGATAACCCGAGAGAATTTCTGGTATCCCGTTGGTATCGCCATCGGCTTCTTCACGGCTGTCGGAACCGTAATGGCAGTGGCGCAAAAACTACTCGCCTAAACGGTCGCTCCGGCCGGGCCTGCCAGAAACGAAAAACGCCGCTGCCCCACGGACGGGGACGCGGCGTTTTTTACACCTTTGTAAACCGCACCATCAGACCCTCTCCTGCGTTAACAGGCTAGAATCCCCGAATTACCCCGGGAGCCTGTATTGAACGAAACGTCTGACAAGCCATTGCGCATCGTCCTCGCCGACGACCACCCGATTTTCCTCATCGGTCTGCGGGCGGTCCTGGAACGTGACGAGAGGCTAACCATCGTCGGTGAAGCCAACTCACCCCAGGCCCTTGGCGAACTGCTGCAACGTTGTGCCTGCGACATTCTGGTGACCGACTTCATGATGCCCGCCGAGCCCCAGGCCGACGGCTTGCGCCTGATCGAACAACTGCGCCGGCATCACCCGGGCCTGCCCATCGTGGTGGTGACCATGCTGAACAACGCCGGCCTGTTCCACGCCATCCTGGAGTTGGGTGTCATGGGCCTGCTGAGCAAGGCCAGTCTCGCAGACGAATTGCCTGAAGCAATCCGTCAGGTGCGCCAGCAGCGACGTTATGTGGCCCAGACCATCAGTCAGTCACTGAACCTGGCAGGCGTCGAGCGTGTGCAATCCCAGGATCAACTATCACCCCGTGAACTGGAAGTCATCCGCCTGCTGGCCGGCGGCCTGACGGTAGGCGAGATCGCCGCGAATCTTCATCGCAGCAAGCAAACCGTCAGTGCACAAAAGGTCAGCGCCATGCGCAAGCTGGGCCTGAGCAACGACGCCGCGCTGTTTATCTATGTGCAGGAACACGGGCTGGCCTAGCCTGAAACGCGATCCACTGCTTGAGCGCCTCGGCGTCCATGGGGCCGGCGATAAAGCAGCCTTGCAACCACGCAGCCCCCAGTTCACTCACCGCGTGATAGTCGGCGGCGCTTTCAACCCCGGTCACCACCACACCCACACCCAGTCGCCTCGCCATGCTCATGGCGCCGGCAACCACTGCCGCCTTGCGATCGTCCCTGGCCATGCCGCTGGCAAACGCCGGCGGGATCTTCAATTCGCTGAAGGGCAATTCCAGCAAGCGTTGCAGGCTGGTGCCGCCCACGCCGAAATCACCGATGGACAGCTTGCACCCCATCATCCGCAAACGCAGCAAGCCGGTGACGTGGGCGCTGTCGGTGTTCAGGCGCGAGGTTTCCACCAGTTCCAGGGTCAGGCCACGGGCGGGCACGCCGTGAAGTTGCAGCAAGCCTTGCAGCACTTGGGGAAAGTGCGGACGCTCCAGCATCCGCCCCGGGATATTCACCGCCACCGGCAGCACCTGCCCGGTTTCGCGCATGACGTGTGCCGCCTGGCCCAGCGCTTGTTCCAGCACGTACCAGGTAAACGCCTCTTCCATTCCGGCAAACTCCAGCACCGGCAGAAACGCGTCAGGCAACAGCAACTCGCCGTCAGGAAGCTGCCAGCGGGCCAGCGCTTCGACACCTTGCAACACGCCCGCCTGGCTGACAATGGGCTGATACCAGACCGTGCCGCAGCGGGCGATAGCGACCTGGCTCAGATCCGCCGAAGGCGGCAACTGCTCGGACTCACTCAAGTCCAGCAACTGGCGCACCCGCTCCCAGGACACCACCGGCGGCCCGGGCCGCAAGCGCTCCCGGCACGCCTCGAGGACTTTCCCGATCAGCGTTGCCGACGCCGGCTTGGTCAGGCAGCCGAGCACGTTGAGCCCCAACTGTCGGGCCATGTGCGCCACGCCTTCCAGCACATCCGGCTCGGCGTTGCTCAGCAGGATCAACACCTGAGCCTGGCGGCGCTCGGCCATTTCCCGAATCAGCTCAAGGCCATCACCCTGCTCCAGGTACAGATCGCAAATCGCGATGTCCACCGCGCCCTTGCTCTCCAGTGACTGGCGAGCGGCGTCAACCGTTTCGGCCGTGCGTACATTGAATACGCCGTTGGCGTTGAGCATCTGATGCAGGGCCATCAGTTGGAACGGGTTATCTTCGAGGATCAGGACGTTGAGGGAGCGCATGAAAAACGTTACCGGGGAGAAGCGAGGGTGCACAGACTAATAAAAACCCCGCGCCTTCCCCATAGGACATGTCTTATTCGGACGGGTCCAGATAAGCCTCAAGCTCGACCTGGAATTCGATCAATGCTTCGCGCAGCGCTAACCAATGCAGTTCAATCTCAGCGTTGCGCTGCTCCCGAATACACCCTTCCAGCGCCACACAGGCCTTGGCCAGCGGCAACGCATCCACCAGGCAGCATATGCCCTTCAGGCGGTGCAGCGAGGCGGCCAGCCGGACCTGGTCGTGGTCCGCCATGGCGGAGGCCATCAGGTTATGCTCCTGCTCAAGGCTCCTCGCCAACTCCTGCAGCATCCGCTGCAAAACCGGTCCGTCGGCCTGGGTCATGGTGCGCAGGGTCTGGATGCTGAAAGAGCGTGCAGGCACGACGCGGGCGAGCACACGCGTCCAGTGCTCAAGCGTCACGGGCTTGACCAGCAGTTCATCCATTCCCGCCTCCCGGCAGCGCTGCTGTTCATCATCCAGGGCATTCGCCGTGCAACCCACCAGCGCCAGGCGTGGCCGTTGCTCCTGGGCTTCCAGCCGGCGGATGGCCTCACTCAAGGCGTAGCCGGACATGCCCGGCATATTGCAATCGGTGACCAGGACGTCAAACACCTCATGGTGCCAACGCTGCAAGGCCGCTTCGGCCGAGTCGACGGCCACTACTTGATGACCCAGGAACTGCAACTGCTGAACCAGCACCAGCCGATTGGCCGGCAGGTCATCCACCACCAACACCGACAGGTTGCGGCCGGCGACCAGCAGCGGTACACCGGCAGATGCCGGCACGTCGTCACTGATGACCCGATCCAGGTACAGGTCGATGCACACCACCGTGCCCTCTCCCACCACGCTGCTCAGGGTGATGCTGCCTCCCATCAATTCCACCAGTTGCTGGCAGATGCTCAAGCCCAGTCCCGTGCCGCCGTGCTCGGCAGCCGTCCGCGCGCTGACCTGGATAAACGGCTTGAACACTCGCGCCTGCTGCTCGACGCCAATGCCCGGCCCGCTGTCCTCCACACACAGCTGCAAATATTCGGCCCCCGCCGGGTCAAGCTTGCGCGCAACACTGACCCGAACCTCACCGCGCGAGGTGAACTTGAGCGCGTTGCCCAACAGGTTATGGATAACCTGACGCAGGCGCAGCGGGTCGAACCAGTAATATCCTTGCGCGCTCGGGTCGAATGCCAGGGTCAGGTGAAGGCCCTTTTTCTGCGCCATGGGTTCGAACAAGCGCTGTATGCCCTCGAAGAAACCTTTCAAGTCAGTGGCCTGCGGCGCCAGTTGCAGATGACCGGCTTCAATCTTGGCCAGGTCCAGGCTGTCACCCATCAGGGCAATCAACTCACGCGCCGAGCGATGGGCCACTCGCAGGGCTTCAGACACTGGCTTGCCTTCAGCCTGGGCACGCTCCTGCTCCAGCTCGAGCAGACCGATAATGGCGGTCATCGGCGTGCGAATCTCGTGGCTCAGGGTCGAGAGAAACGCGCTTTTTGCGTAGTTCGCTTCGTCAGCGGCCTGCCGCGCATCCATCAGCTGGAGCTCCAGGACCTTGCGCTCGTTGATATCGACCCAGCCACCGAGCAAACCCTGGAGCTGGCCCTTGGCGTCGAAGAACGGCACCGTCCACTGATACACATGAAACGCCCCGCCATTGAACTCCAGCTGCCGGTCGACGAACAGCGACTGCTGGCTCGCCAATTGCTCCATGTGGCCGGCATGCAGGCGCGCGGCCGTAGCGTCAGGCATCAGCCCGCTTTCCATCAGCGTCAGGCCCTGGATCTGCTCGCGCCGGGTGTTCAACTGTTGTTCATAGCTGGTGTTGCAGGTCACCAGGCGTCCTTCCAGATCACGCACAAATACCGGGTTGGGCATGCCGTCCAGCAGCGCGCGCTTGAACGCCAACTGGTCGTTGAGCCGCTGCTCGGCCTGGAGGCGCTGGCGAATCTGGCGCTTGAGCCGGCTGTTCCAGGCCAGGGACACCAGCACAAACAGCAGCGCCATGGCGACCGTCCAGTAGGCCCATGGCGGCACCCGCTGCCAGGCCGGCACCGGGACGGGTACGCTACCCAGCCAACGCAAACGCAGGGCGCTCAATTCCGCGACCGGCAGCGCTTCCAGCGCCTTGTTCAAAATGCTCAGCAGTTCCGGTTGATCCTTGCGCACCGACAGGCTGTTGGCCGACCACTTGCCCTCGACACTGCGGCCGATGCGCAACTCATCGGCCGGGTAACTCTGCACTTCCACTTCACTCTGGATAGTCGCCGCCGCGCGCCCCTGCGTTACCAGCTCCCGGGCCTGGACGTAGTTATCCACCGATTGCAGCTTGATCCCGGGGTGCTCGCGACGAATATATCCCTCCAGGACATGGCGTGCCGGCAGCGCCAGCACCTTGCCTGAAAGCTCGCTCAAACTGGCCACTGGCGGTGCGTCAGCGCGCTGGATAAACACCCAGCCTGAGCCCCCGAACCCATGGCTGAAATCGAGAAAGGCCTTGCGCTCCTGATTCTCGGCCAGGGTGGTGTTCATGTCCGCCCTGCCCGTTTCCAGCAACCCCAGGGTCTGTGCCGTGGAGGACACTTCCTCCATCACGAACTGCAGGCCGGTCATGCGTGAAATGCGGTTGAGCAAGTCCACATTCAGCCCCACCCACTGGCCGTCCTTGTCCTTGAATACATAGGGAGACAGTTGCTGGGACGCCACCACCACATGCGGATGCTGAAGTACCCAGGCCCGCTCCGGGGCCGACAAGGCGATGCGCTCGGCGGCAATGCCCACCCCCAGTCCGGTGGTCCAGCGCGCAAGGATCTCCCGCCGCACAGACTCATCAATACTCGCCAGCGCCCGGTCCATCAGCGTCCCCAACAGCGGGTCGGCCTCCCGCGTGGCAAAGGCAAAGCCGATGGGCGCCAGCCGGCTTTCCACCTTGATCTGCAAGCCCAGGTAGGGCCGTAGCGATTTATAGGCGCGCACGATCACTTCGTTGCCGATAAACGCATCGGCATCACCTTGCTTCAGCGCTTCGAGGCCACTGTAGAGATTCGGTGCCAGCATGATGTGGCTGCCGGGATACGCCTGATGGACGTTCTTGACGTTGGCGTAACCGTCCAGCAACACCAGCTTCTTGTCCTTGAGGTCCTCGTTCTGGGTGCTGTCATCCCGGCGCACGACCACCACCGAGCGGTCCGGCATGTAGTCTTCGGTAAAGCGCAACCCCGACACATCACGCTCGTAACCGTTGGCACTGGTGAGAATATCGATGGCGCCGCTCCGCAGGGCCTCCACCGCCTGCGCCCGCTCGGCAAAACCCAGGACTTGCATCGGTGCATGCAGACGCGCGCCGATCAGGCTCAGGTAATCGGCGCTGATGCCCTGGTAGCGATTGCGGTCGCGGGTGATATCGATCGGCTGATAGTCATCAATCGAAATGCCCACTCTCAGTGGCCGATGGGCCGCCAGCCATTGCTGCTCGCTGGCCGTCAGGGGCATGGGCTCCAGGGCAATGAACGCCGGCACCAGCTTGAACGGCAGGCTGACAGCCGCGAGGCTTGCCGAACCATGGCCAAGCAGCAGCACACATGCCAGCCACGCGTGTGCTCGGGTCGATAAATACACCGGTTGGGTTTCCTTGATTATTCTTGTTGGTCGCCGCGCAAGTATGGCTCGCCAGAATGAAAAAGCCCGTCACGAAGACGGGCTTGATCCACCACGCAAAGCCGTTGGCTCAGAGTGGCTTGCCGCGATTGCCATGCTGGCTGACAAACGCCTGTACCGCTTTCAGGTCATTGGCCAATACCGTGCAACGCTCTTCACGCTCAAACAGGTCGGTGAGGTGCGGCGGCAATTCCAGCGCCTTGCCAACCCCGGCCTTCTCTACCGCTTCCGGGAATTTGACCGGGTGCGCGGTGCCGAGAATCACCATCGGGATGTCCAGGCTGCGGCGGCATTCGCGCGCGGCCTTGACGCCAATGGCGGTGTGCGGGTCCAGCAGCTCGCCGGTCTGGGCGTAGACTTCGGCGATGGTCTCGCAGGTTTCTGCGTCGTCCACCGCCAGGGAGTCGAACAGCTTGCGGGTTTCGGTCCAGCGCTCCTGTTCGACGCTGAAACCGCCACCTTGCTTGAAGCTGTCCATCAGGCCGGCCAGGGCAGCACCGTTGCGACCGTGCATGTCGAACAGCAGGCGTTCGAAGTTCGACGAGACCATGATGTCCATCGACGGCGACAGTGTGGCGTGCAGGGTTTCCTTGACGTACTGGTTGCCGCTCATGAAGCGGTGCAGGATGTCGTTGCGGTTGGTGGCGACGATCAGCTGGTTGATCGGCAGGCCCATGTTGCGTGCCAGGTAACCGGCGAAGATGTCGCCGAAGTTGCCGGTTGGCACCGAGAACGACACCGAACGCGCCGGGCCGCCCAACTGCAGGGAAGCATGGAAGTAGTAGACGATCTGGGCCATGATCCGCGCCCAGTTGATCGAGTTCACCGCTACCAGGCGGGTGCCCTTGAGGAAGCTCTGGTCGGCGAAGCTGGCCTTGACCATTTCCTGGCAGTCATCGAAGTTGCCTTCGATGGCGATGTTGTGGATGTTCTCGCCGAAGATCGTGGTCATCTGACGACGCTGCACTTCCGACACGCGGTTGTGCGGGTGCAGGATGAAGATGTCGACGTTTTCGCAGTGCTTGCAGCCTTCGATCGCCGCCGAGCCGGTATCACCGGAAGTAGCGCCGATGATCACCACGCGCTCACCGCGTTTTTCCAACACATAGTCCAGCAGGCGACCCAGCAGTTGCAGGGCGAAATCCTTGAACGCCAGGGTCGGGCCGTGGAACAGCTCCAGGACCCATTCGTTGCCGTTCAGTTGGCGCAACGGGGCAATGGCGCTGTGGGAAAACACGCCGTAGGTTTCTTCCAGGATCTTCTTGAAATCCGCATCCGGGATGCTGCCGGTGACGAACGGGCGCATGACCCGGAACGCCAGCTCGTGGTACGGCAGGCCGGCCCACGAAGCGATTTCTTCCTGGGTGAAGCGTGGCAGGTTTTCCGGCACGTACAGGCCGCCGTCAGTGGCCAGACCGGCCAGCAGAACGTCTTCGAAATTCAGGGCCGGTGCCTGGCCGCGGGTGCTGATATAACGCATGACTGGCTCCTCTAGAGCATGCTTGAACAAGGGCCGCCGAACGCGTGGGGCCCTTGCCGCAAAACGATTAGTTCAGGTGTTCGACGCGAATCCGCACCACCGGCCCAACCACGCCCTGCAACGCTTCAAGCGCGGCAATGGCGTCGTTGATGTGCTGCTCCAGCACACGGTGGGTCAGCAGGATCATGGGCACCAGGCCGTCTTGTTCTTCGACTTCCTTCTGCATGATCGATTCAATGTTGATGCCGCGCTCCGACAGGATGCTGGCCACCTGAGCGAGCACGCCCGGATGATCCTTGGCCTGGATGCGCAGGTAGTAGGCACTTTCGCAGGCTTCGATCGGCAGGATAGGGTGGGCCGACAGCGAGTCCGGCTGGAAGGCCAGGTGCGGTACGCGGTTTTCCGGGTCGCTGGTCATGGCACGCACCACGTCCACCAGGTCGGCGATCACAGACGAAGCGGTCGGCTCCATGCCGGCGCCGGCGCCGTAGAACAGGGTGGAACCGGCAGCGTCACCGTTGACCATCACGGCGTTCATCACGCCATTGACGTTGGCGATCAGGCGGTCGGCCGGGATCAGTGTCGGGTGCACACGCAGCTCGATACCGGCCGGGGTGCTGCGCGCCACACCGAGGTGCTTGATGCGGTAGCCCAGGGCTTCGGCGTAGTTCACGTCGGCGGTGGTCAGCTTGGTGATGCCTTCGGTGTAGGCCTTGTCGAACTGCAGCGGGATACCAAAGGCGATGGACGCCAGGATGGTCAGCTTGTGGGCAGCGTCGATGCCTTCCACGTCGAAGGTCGGATCGGCTTCGGCGTAACCCAGGGCCTGGGCTTCGGCCAGCACGTCTTCGAAGGTACGGCCCTTCTCGCGCATTTCGGTGAGGATGAAGTTACCGGTGCCGTTGATGATGCCGGCCACCCAGTTGATACGGTTGGCGGACAGGCCTTCACGGATCGCCTTGATCACCGGGATACCACCGGCCACGGCGGCTTCGAATGCCACGATCACGCCCTTCTCGCGGGCCTTGGCGAAGATTTCGTTACCGTGCACGGCAATCAGCGCCTTGTTGGCAGTGACCACATGCTTGCCGTTTTCGATAGCCTTGAGCACCAGCTCGCGGGCCACGGTGTAGCCGCCTACCAGCTCGATGACGATATCGATTTCAGGGTTGGTGGCGACTTCGAAGACATCGTTGGTAATCGCAATACCGGTCGTTTGGAACTGAGGCTTTGGCGTACGCGTGGCAATTTGTGCCACTTCAATCCCACGCCCTGCACGGCGGGAAATTTCTTCAGCGTTACGCTGAAGTACGTTGAAGGTGCCGCCACCGACGGTCCCTAACCCACAGATGCCTACTTTGACCGGTTTCACTGAAGAACTCCCCATGAAACGGCCGACTCAAGGTCGGCCGTGAAAACAGCCGCACAACTGCGGCTCTCTATTAATGACCCGCCGAACTGTCGGCGGATCATGATCGTCAAGGCTCGACGATAGTGCTTACTTTGCGTTCAGTGCCAGTTTGGCAACTTGCGGCGCAGGCTGGTAGCCCGGAATCACCTGGCCGTCAGCCAAAACGATGGCCGGCGTACCGTTCACACCAATCGACTGGCCGAGGGCGAACTGCTTGGAAACCGGGTTGGCGCACTTGGCGGCCTTGATTTCCTTGCCATCGACCATCTTGTCCATGGCCGCTTTCTTGTCGGCCGAACACCAGACGGCTTGCAACTGCTCGTCACCCGGCGAACCCAGGCCCTGGCGCGGGAACGCCACGTAGCGCACTTCAACGCCGAGCTTGTTCAGCTCAGGCACTTCGGCATGCAGCTTGTGGCAGTACGGGCAGGTGGTGTCGGTGAACACGGTGATGTGGGTCTTGGTTTCGCCGATGGCCGGGTAAACCACGGTTTCAGCCACCGGAATACCGTTGATCAGCTTGGACACGCCCAGGCGCTCGGCTTTCTCGGTGAGGTTCACCGGCTTGCCGTCTTTGAGCTGGAACAGGTAGCCCTGGACGATGTACTGGCCATCGGCACTGGCGTACAGCACGCGGCTGCCCTTGAGCTTAACTTCGTACAGGCCGGCCATCGGGCTGGCGTTGATGCTTTCAATCGGGGTGTCGAGCTGGAGGGCTTCCAGGCTCTTGCGGATTGTCTTCTCTGCGGCGTCGTCGGCGACGGCAAAGGTTGAGACCAACGCAATGGCTGCGATGGCAAAAATCTGGGTCAAGCGCATGGGAACTCCTGAAGGCAGATGCAGGGACGGGAGCAGGAACACCGATCTTCAAACACGGGTTTGGGCCGTCCCCTTTGCGAACCGGCAAAGCCTACCACAGTTGGGCCGCAGGGCAGCCAGTCGCGGGGAAATTGGGCTTTTTCCGAAGTATTTTTCATCCACGGGGATGGTGCTTGGCGTGCATCTCCTGCAAACGTGCCCGCGCCACGTGGGTGTAGATCTGGGTGGTGGATAAGTCGCTGTGGCCCAGGAGCATTTGAACCACACGCAAATCCGCGCCGTGGTTGAGCAAATGCGTAGCGAACGCGTGACGCAGGGTGTGGGGCGACAGCGACTTGCCGATGCCGGCAACCTTGGCCTGGTGCTTGATGCGATGCCAGAAGGTCTGGCGGGTCATCTGTTCGCCGCGCTGGCTGGGAAACAGTACATCGCTGGGCCGACCGTTGAGCAACTCGGCTCGGGCGTCGCGCATGTAGCGTTCGATCCACACGATCGCCTCTTCGCCCATGGGCACCAGGCGCTCCTTGCTGCCCTTGCCCATTACGCGCAATACGCCCTGGCGCAGGTTGACCTGTTCCAGGGTCAGGCTGATCAGCTCGGTGACGCGCAGGCCGCAGGCATACAGCACTTCCAGCATGGCACGGTCGCGCTGGCCGATGGCTTCGCTCAGGTCGGGGGCTGCGAGCAGGGCTTCGACGTCGGCTTCCGACAGGGATTTGGGCAGTGGCCGGCCCAGCTGTGGCATGTCGATTTGCAGGGTTGGGTCGACAGCGATCAGCTTTTCCCGCAGCAGGTAGCGATAGAAGCCACGCACGCCTGAGAGAAAACGCGCAGTAGAGCGAGGCTTGTAGTTTTGCTCCAGGCGCCAGGCCAGGTGGTCGAGAATCAGCTCACGACCGGCGTCGAGCAGCTCGAGGTTTTTCTCCTGCAGCCAGCCATTGAACAACGCGAGGTCGCTGCGGTAAGCCTGGCGGGTGTTGTCCGACAGGCCTTTTTCCAGCCAGAGGGCGTCGAGGAAGCGATCTATCTGCGGGTGGTCGATGGCGGGCATGAGGGCTCAAGCAGGGAAAATGGCGATGTCGGGTAGATCCTATCGCAGCACAGGCCGCTACACATCAATAAAGGCGGGCAAATAATCTGTGGCAAGGGAGCTTGCTCCCGCTGGGGCGCGAAGCGGCCCTGATTGACCATTGAGGTCCAACAGAGAGACTTCTATTGCCGGTTTCAGGGCCGCTGCGCAGCCCAACGGGAGCAAGCTCCCTCGCCACAAAAGCGGAAAACGGCTTTAAGGTCAGTGCGACGCTGAATTTCTTCGAGGCGGGGAGTCATGAATAGATACCGGGGAAATGGACAAATTTCAGGCAACAAAAAAGCAGCCCGTAGGCTGCTTTTTTCTGCATCGGGAAGCTGGACTTAAGCCAGTTTTTCCTTGATGCGAGCTGCTTTACCGGACAGGTCACGCAGGTAGTACAGCTTGGCTTTACGTACGTCACCGCGACGTTTAACGGCCATGCTGTCGATTTGCGGGCTGTAGGTCTGGAAAGTACGCTCTACGCCAACACCGTTGGAGATTTTACGAACAGTGAAAGCACTGTTCACACCACGGTTACGCTTGGCAATTACCACGCCTTCGAACGCTTGCAGACGCGAACGGTCGCCTTCCTTCACTTTCACCTGAACGACAATGGTGTCGCCCGGGGCAAAGGTAGGGATCTCTTTGGTCATCTGCTCTGCTTCGAGTGCAAGGATGATTTTGTTAGTCATGCTGTGCTCCTAAGGTAAGTCGTCGGACCTACCATCGATACGTTGTTAACTATCGTCCCGCGCGAGGATGTATTCCTCGAGCAGCTTCTTCTCTTCTCCAGAAAGCGAGCGGCTTTCCAGAAGATCGGCGCGTCGTTCATAGGTCCGCCCGAGGGACTGCTGTAAACGCCAACGCCGGATGTGTGCGTGATTGCCACTTAGCAATACGTCGGGAACACGCTGATCCGCATACACCTCCGGTCGGGTGTAGTGCGGGCAATCCAGCAAACCATCCGTGAAGGAATCTTCCTCCGCGGAGTCCGCATGCCCTAAAGCTCCAGGCAGCAGTCGTGTAACCGCATCTATCAGGACCATCGCCGGCAGCTCGCCGCCAGACAGGACATAGTCCCCAATCGACCACTCTTCATCGACATGAGCATCAATAAAACGCTCGTCAATGCCTTCATAGCGACCGGCAATCAGGATTAATGCTTCCAGATTCGCCAACTCGCGTACCGCCGACTGATTCAGCTGACGGCCTTGAGGGGACAGGTAAATTACCTTCGCCTTCTCCCCGGCGGCTGCCTTGGCCTGAACCAACGCATCTTCCAGGGGCTTGATCTTCATCACCATGCCCGGACCACCGCCAAATGGGCGATCGTCCACAGTGTGATGTCGATCCGTCGTGTAGTCTCGCGGGTTCCAACAGGTGAGCTGCAAGAGCCCCTGTTTCACCGCCCGACTGGTGATGCCGTACTCGCTGATGGCGGAAAACATCTCGGGAAACAAACTGATCACTTCAACGCGCAGGTTAGCCACGTTAGAAGTCCGCGTCCCATTCCACCTTCATCTCGCCCGCTGCCAGGTCGACGGCCAACACGCATTGCTCGGTATAGGGCAACAGGCGTTCGCGATCATCCAGGCTGCCAGCGCAAGGCTTGACCACCATTACATCATTGGCGCCGGTTTCCAGAAGATGATCGATTTTCCCGAGCAATTGCCCGAGTTGATCAATAACCTTCAGACCTTCCAGCTGGTACCAGTAGTACTCGCCGTCGGTCAATTCAGGGAACAGGTTGCGCGGCACGCAGATCTCATAACCGGCCAGAAGACGAGCTTCTTCACGATCATCAAGACCCTTGAGCTTTGCGACCAGGAACTTGTCGCTCCCGCGTCCACTGACCAGCTCTACCTGTTTCACACTACCTTCGCGCTTGAGCGTCCAGGTCTTGTACTGCAACAGGTTTTCAGTCGGATCAGTAAAGGAATACACCTTCACTTCGCCGCGAACGCCATGAACAGAATAAATCTTGCCGATAACGATCAAATCATCAGCTACCGCTGGCGTCGCGTTCATATTGCTCAGGCCGCAGCCTTAGATGCATCCTTCAACAACTGAGCAACGCGCTCAGAAGGTTGTGCACCAACGCTCAGCCAGTAGGCTACGCGCTCTTGGTTCACGGACAGACGGACTTCTTGACCACGAGCGATCGGGTTGAAGAAGCCAACTTGTTCCTTGTGAGAGCCGTCACGTGGGTTGCGGCTGTCAGTTACGGTCAAGTGGTAAAACGGGCGCTTTTTGGAGCCGCCAAGGGCAAGACGGATTGTTAGCATGTGAACATCGTTCCTGTAGTCGGTGCTGCAAATCTAAATGCACAGCGGGCATAGGTGCCCGAAAGGCCGCATATTCTAAGGAATATCCGGACTTTTGCAAATGTCTTTTTCTGGCGCCTATCAGCGTGCCATTCAGATCTGCTATAGAGCCGTCGGTTAAAACGGCAAGTCAGCTCCCGCCAATGGCGGGTTTGCTGGAGATCCCGCATCCCTGCGGGTCGGAGCAGAAGCGAACTTCTGCTCGAATTCTTTACATTTTCGGCATGCCGCCGCCGGGCAACATACCGCCCATGCCGCGCATCATCTTGGCCATCCCGCCTTTTGCGGAGAATTTCTTCATCATCTTCTGCATCTGCTTGTGCTGCTTGATCAAGCGACCGATGTCCTGCACCTGGGTGCCGGAACCCATGGCGATCCGACGTTTGCGCGAACCGCTGATCAGCTCAGGGTCGCGGCGCTCGGCCGGGGTCATGGAATTGATGATGGCTTCCATCTGCTTGAATTGCTTCTCTGCCGCGCCCTGGGCATTGCCCATTTGCGCCAGGTTCACGCCGCCGATGTTCGGCAGCTTGTCCATCAGGCCGCCGAGGCCGCCCATGTTCTTCATCTGTTGCAGCTGGTCACGGAAGTCTTCGAGGTCGAAGCCCTTGCCCTTCTTCAGCTTTTTAGCCAGCTTGTCGGCCTTGTCCTTGTCGAGGGTCGCTTCCGCTTGCTCGATCAGGCTGAGCACGTCGCCCATGCCGAGGATACGCGAGGCGATCCGCTCAGGGTGGAACGGCTCGAGCGCTTCGCTCTTCTCGCCCATACCGATGAACTTGATCGGCTTGCCGGTAATGGCGCGTACCGACAAGGCGGCACCGCCACGGGCATCGCCGTCGACCTTGGTCAGGATCACACCGGTCAGCGGCAGCGCATCACCAAAGGCCTTGGCGGTATTGGCCGCATCCTGGCCGGTCATGGCATCGACCACGAACAGGGTTTCTACCGGGTTGATCGCGGCATGCAGCGCCTTGATCTCGCCCATCATCTCTTCATCGATGTGCAGGCGACCGGCGGTATCGACGATGACCACGTCGATGAATTTCAGCTTGGCTTCTTTAATAGCCGCCTGGGCAATATCGACCGGCTTCTGGCTCAGGTCGGACGGGAAGAAGGTCACCCCCACTTCGCCCGCGAGCATTTCCAGCTGTTTAATAGCCGCCGGGCGGTAAACGTCGGCAGACACCACCATCACCGACTTTTTCTTGCGCTCTTTAAGGAAGCGCGCCAGTTTGCCGGCGGTGGTGGTCTTGCCCGCACCTTGCAGACCGGCCATCAGCACAACGGCTGGCGGCACGGCGCTGAGGTTCAAATCTTCGTTGGCCGCGCCCATCAGGCTTTCGAGTTCGGCCTGGACGATCTTCACAAAGGCCTGGCCCGGCGTCAGGCTGCGGGACACTTCGGTGCCGACCGCGCGCTCTTTGACCGAGTTGACGAAGTCCTTCACCACCGGCAAGGCGACGTCGGCTTCCAGCAACGCCATGCGCACTTCACGCAGGGTGTCTTTAATATTGTCCTCGGTCAGCTTGGCCTTGCCGGTGACATGGCGCAGCGTCTGCGAGAGACGGTCAGTCAGATTTTCAAACATGCGCGATCCTTTCAGGCCCTATTCATCGAAATGCATTGTTAGACCGAGGTAATGGCGGCCCAGGCTGTGGTAAATCGCTATTAAAAACAGCGCTCGGCGAGCCTGCGGCGTGGGCAGGTCGCGGATTATAGCGAAGACTGTCGCCATGCACACCCGCTGTCTGGCCTGAGAGTCTTTCGTGTTACGCAGGTGTATGCCAAACTCAGCGCCTTTCGGGCCTGCTTAACAGGATTTATGCTCCCTTTGTCACCCAGTTTGCTACCCAGCCTCGCCGCCGCCATCTTGTATGCCGCTGCGACCCTCTATCAGGGCACTCGTCTGGCCCAAGGCGCCAAGGCCGACAAACGCCTGCTGGTAGGCCTTGGCGTCCTCGCCCTGCTGGCTCACGCCGCCAGCCTGTTCACGCACTTGATGACGCCGGTCGGCCTGGGCCTGGATTTCTTCAGCGCTGCCAGCCTGATTGCCGCCGCGGTGATCGCGCTGACCCTGATGGCCTGCTATCGGATCCCGGTGGAGAACCTGCTGGTGCTGTTGTTCCCGCTCGGGATGCTGACGGTGCTGCTGGCGCAATTCACACCGACCGGCACCGTGCAGGTCATTGATGAAGAGCCGGGCATCCTCGCCCACATCCTGCTGTCGATCCTCGCCTACGGCATGTTCACCATCGCGGTGTTCCAGGCCTTGCTGCTGCTGTTGCAAGACCACCAACTCAAGCACAAGCACCCGTCGGGGCTGATCAAGAACTTCCCGCCGCTGCAAACCATGGAAAGCCTGCTGTTCGGCTTCCTCTGGGCCGGCTGGACGCTGCTGTCGCTGTCACTGATCTCCGGCTGGCTGTTCGTCGAGAACCTGTTTGCCCAGCACCTTGTGCATAAAACCCTGCTGGCCTGCCTGGCCTGGGTGGTGTTCAGCGTGCTGCTGTGGGGCCGCAACCGTCTCGGCTGGCGCGGGCACAAGGCGATCCGCTGGACCCTGGCCGGTTTCTGCCTGCTGATGCTGGCCTATTTCGGCAGCAAGCTGGTTCGCGAATACATCCTGCATATCTGACGGGCAGCCGACATGGACAACTTGCCCTTGGGGCCGATGCTTGCGGTAGTAGCCTTGCTGGTTTTATGGTCGGCGCTGTTTACCGCCATCGAAGCCGCCCAGCAACATTTGCTGGCCCTGCGCCCCGGCACCCGCCAGGGTGACAAAGCCGCCGCCCGCCTGAACTTCCCGCGCAACAGCCTGATCCTCTGCAACACCCTGTGCCGCGCCGTGGTGGTGATTCTCTGCACCCTGCTGGCGATCTACGCCTGGGCGCAAAACGGCCCGTGGCTCGGCTGGGTGATCTCCAGCGCGGTGCTGCTGGTGCTGGCCGACTACCTGCCGCGCGCCTTGGCCACTCGCCACCCGCAAACCATCCTCGGCTTTGGCAACACCCTGCTGAGCGTGCCGCTGAAAATCCTTTCCCCGCTGGCCTGGCTGCTCAACGGAATCAGCCTGTTGCTGCTGCGCCCGTTCACCCGCAAGCCGGGTGTGGTCAAGAAAAGCGATGAGCCGCAGCCGGATCAGGACGACGAGCCGGAAGCCGAAATCCCCAACACCCGTGCACCGGGCATGCCAGGCATTCATGCCCTGGACAACATCACCGTGAATGACATCCTGGTGCCCCGCAGCGAAGTGGACGGCATCAACCTGGATGACCCGGTAGAGGAAATCATCGAGCAACTGCGGGTTTCCACGCGCACCCGGCTGCCGGTGTTTCACAGCGACATCAACCAGGTCGAAGCGGTGCTCAACACCCGGCAGATCCGCCACCTGCTGCCGGACGCCAGCCTGACCAAGGAAGCCCTGCTGGCCGCCTGCCACGAGCCCTACTTCGTCCCGGAAAGTACACCGCTGCAACTGCAATTGCTGAACTTCCACAAGCAACAGCGCCGCCTGGGCATGGTGGTGGATGAATACGGCGAAGTGCTGGGCATCGTGACCCTGGAAGATATTCTTGAAGAAATCGTCGGTGAGTTCGAAAGCGAGCACCACCTCGACAACCCGCACATCCAGCCGCAACTGGATGGCCGCTACGTGATCGACGGCGCCGCCTCGATCCGTGACTTGAACAAAACCCTCGGCTGGCACCTGCCCAGCGACGGCCCCAAGACCCTCAACGGCCTGGTGACCGAAGCACTGGAGACCATTCCGGATTGCGCCGTGTGCCTGAAAATCGGCCGCTATCGCCTGGAAATCCTCGAGACCGAGGACAACCGCGTCGCCAAGGTGCTGATCTGGCACACCAGCACGGTGCCGGTCGCCGCTTAAGCCCCTTGTTGGATCCGCAAACCCCTTCCTATAATCGGGCGGCTTACCCAAGCCCCGCCCGACCGCGTGCTACCCGCACTGAGCGCGTCCAGGCAGCGTTTTACCGTGTCTGACCGGTGTTTGCTCCCATCCCGAGCCGCCCCGCGCACAACCCTGATCCATGGGTGTTCGACCAATAATAATCCGCGTCCAAACGCGCAATGACCGTCAGGGATACCTCAATGAGCACCACCTATAACGAGACGGCGACCGCCGCCCCGACCAACTCGACGGCCCGGGTCGCCACCGCGAGCATCATCGGCACCGCCATCGAGTTCTACGACTTCTATATCTACGCAACTGCCGCCGCGCTGGTGATCGGCCCGGTGTTCTTCCCGCAAACCTCCGGCACGGCGCAGATGCTCGCCTCGTTCCTGACCTTCGGTATCGCGTTTATCGCGCGGCCACTGGGCTCGGCGCTGTTCGGCCACTTTGGTGACCGGATTGGCCGCAAGTCGACACTGGTGGCTTCCCTGCTGCTGATGGGCGTGTGCACCACGCTGATCGGCTTGCTGCCCGGATATGACAGCATCGGCGCCTGGGCACCGATCCTGCTCTGCGTACTGCGCTTCGGCCAGGGCCTCGGGCTTGGCGGCGAATGGGGCGGCGCGGCGTTGCTGGCCACCGAGAACGCCCCGAAGGGCAAACGCGCCTGGTTTGGCATGTTCCCGCAGCTGGGCCCGTCGATTGGCTTTCTGGCAGCCAACGGGCTGTTCCTGATCCTGGCCATGAGCCTGAGCGACGAACAGTTCCGCAGCTGGGGCTGGCGCATTCCGTTCATTCTCAGCGCGGCGCTGGTGATGGTGGGCCTGTACGCGCGGCTCAAACTGCATGAAACGCCAGTATTCGCGAACGCCGTGGCCAAGGAAGCGCCGGTGAAGGTGCCGCTGGTGGAACTGTTCAGCCAGCATTGGCTGCCGGTCCTGCTGGGTGCGGCCTCGATGGTGGTGTGTTATGCGCTGTTCTATATCACCACCGCGTTTTCCCTGAGCTACGGCGTGTCTACGCTGGGTTACAGCCGTGAAACGTTCCTGGGTTTGCTGTGCTTCGCGGTGCTGTTCATGGGCGCGGCGACGCCGCTGGCGGCGTGGGCAAGCGACCGTTACGGGCGTAAGCCGGTGCTGATTGTGGGGGCGATTCTAACCATCCTCTCCGGCTTCACCATGGAACCGTTGCTGACCCACGGTTCAACCTGGGCCGTGGCACTGTTCCTGGCGCTGGAGCTGTTCCTGATGGGCGTGACGTTTGCCCCGATGGGCGCGATGTTGCCGGAACTGTTCCCGACCCGCGTGCGTTATACCGGTGCTTCGGCGGCGTATAACCTGGGTGGGATCGTGGGTGCGTCGGCGGCACCGTTCTTCGCGACCAAGCTGGTGGCGATGGGCGGTTTGAGTTATGTCGGCGGGTATGTGTCGGCGGCAGCGGTGATCAGCTTGATTGCTGTGTTGTGCCTGAAAGAGACGCGCAATAACGATTTGAACAAGGTCGCCTAATGATGATCATTCCCACGCTCTGCGTGGGAATGCATCCGGTGACGCTCTGCGTCACGCCCTTAAGAGCGGACGCGGAGCGTCCAGCGCGGCATTCCCACGCGGAGCGTGGGAACGATCGGCGGGGGGTTACAGCTCGACAACAACCGCTTTCGAAGCACGGGTCGCTTTAGCCCGCGCTGCCTCAATCGACTCATCCCGCGCCAACGCCACGCCCATACGGCGCTGGCCATTCACTTCCGGCTTGCCGAACAGACGCAACGCCGTATCCGGCTCGCTCAAGGCTGCACCCAGGTTGGCAAACGCCGTCTGGGTCGACTTGCCTTCCACCAGGATCACCGCCGAAGCCGAAGGCCCGAACTGACGGATCAACGGGATCGGCAGGCCGAGAATTGCCCGCGCATGCAGGGCGAACTGCGACAAGTCCTGGGAAATCAGGGTCACCAGGCCAGTGTCATGGGGGCGCGGCGACACTTCGCTGAACCACACCTGATCGCCTTTGATAAACAGCTCGACGCCAAACAGACCACGACCACCCAATGCTTCGGTTACCGCCTTGGCAACGCGCTCGGATTCCGCCAGTGCAATCGGGCTCATGGCCTGTGGCTGCCAGGACTCCTGGTAATCGCCCTTCTCCTGACGGTGACCGACAGGTGCGCAGAAGGTAGTGCCGCCAATGTGGCGCACGGTCAGCAGGGTGATTTCGTAGTCGAAGTCGATAAAGCCTTCGATGATCACGCGACCCTTGCCGGCACGCCCGCCCTCCTGGGCGTAATCCCAGGCTTTCTGCACGTCATCGGCGCTGCGCAGCAAGCTCTGGCCCTTGCCCGACGAACTCATCACCGGCTTGACCACACACGGGAAGCCCAGGTCGGTGACGGCCTTGCTGTAGTCCTCGAAGGTGTCGGCGAAGTGGTACGGCGAGGTCGGCAGGTCCAGCTCTTCGGCGGCCAGGCGACGGATGCCTTCGCGGTTCATGGTCAGCAAGGTCGCGCGGGCGGTCGGGATCACGTTGAAGCCTTCGGCTTCCAGCTCAACCAGGGTCGCGGTGGCGATCGCTTCAATTTCCGGCACGATGAAGTGCGGCTTTTCGGCTTCGATCACGGCACGCAGGGCGGCGCCATCGAGCATGTTGATCACGTGGCTACGGTGGGCAACCTGCATGGCCGGTGCGTTGGCGTAGCGATCCACGGCAATCACTTCAACGCCCAGGCGTTGCAGTTCGATTACCACTTCCTTGCCCAGCTCACCGCAGCCACACAGCATTACGCGGGTCGCGGTTGGCGACAATGGAGTTCCGATTCGGGTCATCTCAGGTCCTCAGGGGAGCGGATCGTGGGGAGAAAGGCCGGCATTTTACATGAACTGTAAGGATTGGCTTCAGTTGGCGACGCGCTGCCGGCGCAAACGCCAGGCCATGGCCAGCCACACCACGGTAACGCCGGCGAATTTCGACACCAGGGCAGTGCCGGCGACCGCGGGCGTCAAGGCGCCGATCAGGCCGAAAAAGATGAAGGTATCGAGGGGGATACTCAGCGCCGAACTTATCCACAGGCGGTCGTGGAGTGGGCGCTTGGTGATGCTGAACACCAGCCAGTCAATGCATTCGGACACCGCGAACGCCGTGGCGCTGGCCAGGGCGATGGACGGATCGGAGGTGATATAGGACAGCACCAGCGCCGCCAGCATGGCGATGATCGCGCCATGGCCGAAACGGGTTTGCACCATGTCCCGCAGGACAAATACCAGGCCGCCCCAGGCAGACCAGATGACATCCAGGTGCGGAGCGGTAGAAAAGGCGAAGTTGATCAGCACGACGCTGCTGATGTAGGCAATCAGGAAGAACATGGGGCGAGGGACCTGTGAACAAGGGGCACAGGGTACTTCACAACCCATCAATGTGGCGAGGGAGCTTGCTCCCGCTGGGGCGCGAAGCGGCCCCGGAAAGGGCGATAGCGGTGTACCTGAAGTAATCCTGTCGTCTGATTTGGGGCTGCTTCGCAGCCCAGCGGGAGCAAGCTCCCTCGCCACATTAAGTACAGCCCCTAGCGATCAGGCGCCGGATTTACCGGGAATCATCCACACCAGCCCACTCGCCTTCGCCCGCTCATGGCACAACCCCAGCACTACCCGGCGCTCGGTATTGTCCATGCGACTCCAGCGGGTGATTTCATCCACCGTCCGCTGGCATCCCGTGCAGATATCATCGTCATCCAGCGCACAAATGCTCACGCACGGCGAGGCGACGGGTCGTTCTACCGGGTTCATTCTTCCTGCTCAACCAGGTCACGGGCATACCGCTGGGCGTTATGTACATAGTGCGCAGCGCTGGCCTCGAGCATTTTCTTCTGCACGTCGGTCAGCTCCCGCACCACCTTGCCCGGCGAGCCCATCACCAACGAACCATCGGGAATTTCCTTGCCCTCGCCGATCAGCGAATTGGCGCCGATGATGCAGTGCTTGCCGATCTTCGCCCCGTTAAGAATCACCGCATTGATGCCAATCAGGCTGTAATCGTCGACGGTGCAGCCATGCAACATGGCGTTATGGCCGATGGTCACGCCGGTGCCGAGGGTCAGCGGGTAACCCATGTCGGTGTGCATCACGCTGCCGTCCTGCACGTTGCTGTTCTTGCCGATCAGGATCAGCTCGTTGTCGCCGCGCAACACCGCGTTGAACCAGACGTTGGCGCCCTCCTCCAGCTTGACCTTGCCCACCAGCGTGGCATTGGGGGCCACCCAGCTGTTGGGATGGGTTTCGACTCGGGCGTCGCCCAGGCGGTATTTCATAGGTGGATCCTCACGGCAGGTACGATGGCCATCTGGCTCTTAGGTATTGATGAAGCTTTTCGGCGGTCGATGCAGGCTGATGTCGGCATCGTCATAGAGCAGATTGATCAGCTCGACAATCATGATCGCCGTCAGCCCCCAGATCTTGTATTCGCCAAACCGATAACTGGGCACATACCAACTGCGGCCCTGGTAATCGATACGGTGAGTGTGTTCGCGGGGATCCTGGCGAAAAAACTCCAGGGGCACGCTGAAAACAGCGGCGATCTCGGCGTCATTGGCCAGGTATTCGACGTAATCGGGGATAACGCCTACATAAGGCGTGACACGGATACCGTGCAGGGAAATCAGCGGGCTCAACGGGCCGATGACTTCCACCAGGCCCGGCGGCAGGCCGATCTCTTCTTCGGCTTCGCGCAGCGCGGTGAAGATCAGGTCCGGGTCTTCCGGGTCGCGGCGCCCGCCAGGGAATGCCACTTCGCCGCCATGGGTGGATAACCCGCTGGCGCGCAAGGTCAGGATCAGCTCGGGTTCGTCACTGCGGGTGATCGGCACCAGTACCGCCGCCTCCGGGAAACGACCGTCGGTCTCCAGCGTGTGGGGCGTATGATTGCTTACCCGGCGAAGTAGCTCGTCCAGCATGAGTCATCTCGGTCTGTTGGCTACCTTGCATCATGCACCAAACCTTGCGCACGCCCAACCCCAAAACCCTGGCCATGTCGCTAAACGACAACTTGCAGCCCATACCCGGTCACGCCAAGATAGGCGCACTCTCCAGGAACCCCAGCATGAACTTCTGCAGCCAGTGCGGTAAACCGGTCACCCAGCGCATTCCCGAAGGCGACGCACGCTTGCGTTATGTCTGCGATCACTGTCAGACCATTCACTACCAGAACCCCAATATCGTCGCGGGCACCGTACCGGTGTGGGGCGACCAGGTGCTGCTGTGCCGGCGCGCCATCGAGCCGCGCCTGGGTTTCTGGACCTTGCCCGCCGGCTTCATGGAGAACGGCGAGACCGTCGAGCAGGCCGCCATGCGCGAAACCCTGGAAGAAGCCTGCGCCCGGGTGCGCAACCTGAGCATCTACACCCTGATCGACGTGCCGCACATCAGCCAGGTGCACATCTTCTACCGGGCCGAACTGATCGACCTGGATTTTGCCGCCGGCCCGGAAAGCCTTGAAGTGCGCTTATTCGATGAAGCCGACATCCCTTGGTCCGAGCTGGCTTTCCGCACGGTCGGGCGTACCTTAGAATGCTTTTTTGCTGACCGTCGGCAACAGTCGTATCCGGTGCGCAGCGAATCGGTGCCGCCGCTGACCCAGTTGGCCAAATAACAATCCAGGCGGCACGTAGTCTTTTCAGGGGATACCGTTTCAATGCGTTGGTTGCTTGCTCTGATCTGCCTGTCGTTTGCCACGCTGTCGCCAGCCTCCACCCAAGTGATCCTGGGGGGCAAACCCGTCGAGAAAATCCTGGTGCTCAAGTCTGCCCATCAGTTGCAACTGATCAATGACGGCAAGCCCCTCAGGACCTACCGCATTTCCCTGGGCAAGAACCCCAAGGGCACCAAGCTGATGGAAGGCGACCGCCGCACCCCGGAAGGTTTCTACTGGATCGACTGGCGCAAGACCAGCGACCGCTTCAACCTGGCCATGCACATCTCCTACCCCAATATCAGCGATTCCGCGCGCGCCCGCCGCGAAGGGGTCAAGCCCGGCAGCATGATCATGATCCACGGCACCCCCGACGCCGAGGACTACCCCGAAGAGCTGTTCCACACCCTGGACTGGACCGACGGCTGCATCGGCATGCGCAATGTCGACATGCGCGAAGTCTGGAACCTGGTGAAAGACGGCACGATGATCGAGATTCGTCCGTAATTTCCTGCCCCTCGTAAAATAATTCAAAAAAAATTCCCGCCCCATGGGTGGCCTGCCGGTGAATACCAGTTCACCTCGGCAAGCTGCGCGCTTCTGCCTGAAATAAAGACCTCTCTAATACCACTTGAACTGGCGCACTATTAAGGCGCCCGCAAACGCTCGCCTGCACCGTTTTCGCTGCATTGACATGGTATTTAAGTGGTATTAGCTTGCGATCACTACCGGGCGACAACACTCCAATAACCGCATCGGAAACCGACACGATGAACCCCATCCTGGCCCTGCGCCCCGACGATAAACAATCGACGCCGCTGTACCTGCAACTGGCCCGCAACCTCGAAGCCGCGATTCATGCCGGCCAGTGGAAATCCGAGCAGGCATTGCCGTCGGAACGTGCCCTCAGCGAGCAACTGAGCATTTCCCGGGTGACCGCCCGCAAGGCGCTGGAAGTGCTGTTCGAACAAGGTCTGATCCGTCGCAGCCAAGGCTCCGGAACCTTCATCACGCCACGCCTGGAACAACCGCTGTCGCGCCTCTCGGGCTTCAGCGAAATGCTCCGGCTCAAGGGCTTTGTGCCGACTTCCCAGTGGCTCGAGCGCGACATCACCCCGCCGACCCATGAAGAATTGATTCGCCTGGGCCTGTCACCCAGCGACAAAGTCGCGCGGCTCAAGCGTTTGCGTAAGGCCGACGACACGGTGATGGCGATTGAAATGACCGCCATGCCCGCCTCCGTCCTCCCTCACCCGCAGGCCATCGGCAACTCGCTCTACGAATACCTGGAAAGCATCGGCAAGCCCATCGTCCGCGCCCTGCAACACATCCAGGCGATCAACGCCTCGGACGAGTTCGCAGCCCTGGTGGGCATCGCCCCTGGCACCGCCATGCTGCTGATGACCCGGGTGGGCTACACCGCCGACAACACCCCGATTGAAATCACCGACACCTACTGCCGCAACGACTACTACGACTTCGTCGCAGAACTGCGCCGCCACGACTATTCCGCTGAACTGCGAATTTAGAGAACTGCCCATGTCCGAAGACAATATCCTCACGCCACACGGCTGGATTCGCGGCCGCCTGGTGCACCAGCACGGCAAGGTCACTGCCGTAGAAGGCAGCCCGTGCAACCCGGCTGACAACGACCTGCCGTACCTGCTGCCAGGCTTTATCGACCTGCACGTGCACGGCGGTGGCGGCAAAGACATCATGGAAGGCACCGACGCCTTCCACACCATCACCCGCACCCACGTGCGGTTTGGCACCACCTCGCTGCTGGCCACCACCATGACCGCGCCAGTGGATGAGATTTCCCGCGTGCTCGGCGAAATCGGCACCTATTGCGAAAGCCGCCCGACCGGCACCGCTCGCGTCCTGGGCGTGCACCTGGAAGGCCCCTACATCAATCCGGGAAAACTCGGCGCACAACCGAACTTCGCCCACACCGCCTTGATGGCCGAAGTCGAAGAATACCTGCGCCTGGCGCCGATCCGGGTGATCACCATTGCTCCGGAAATCGCCGGCCATGACGGCCTGATCCGCGCCCTCAGCGAACGTGGCGTGCGCATGCAGATCGGCCACACCCTGGGCAGCTATGAAGAAGGTGTCGCCGCCCTCGCCGCCGGGGCCACCAGCTTTACCCACTTGTACAACGCCATGAGCCCGCTGCATCACCGCGAGCCCGGCATCGTCGGCGCGGCCCTGGCCCACGCCAAATACGCCGAGTTGATTCCCGACCTGCTGCACGTGCACCCCGGTGCCATGCGCGTGGCGCTGCGCTCGATCCCGTGCCTGTACTGCGTCACCGATTCCACCGCCGCCGCCGGCATGCCCGACGGCGAATACAAGCTGGGCAGCCACACCGTGACCAAGTGCCTGGGCGGCGTCCGCCTGGCCGATGGAACGCTGGCCGGCAGCACCCTGACCATGGACCAGGCGTTGCGCAACCTGGTGAAGATCGGCCTGCCGATCAGCGAAGCCTCACAACGCCTGTCGCAATTTCCTGCGGACTACCTGGGCCTCGAAGAACGCGGTCGCCTGCAACCCGGCAGCTTTGCCGACTGCGTGCGCCTGGACCGCTCCCTGCACCTCACCGACGTAATGGTCGAAGGAGAAACCATTGACTTCAAAAATGCTTGAAGAGGCCCTGGCCTCCTGCGAGGCCGTCGAGGCTCAACTGCAACGCCTGGACCCGCTGCTGGTGGAAGTCGCCGGCCGCCTGCGTCGCCAGCCACCGCAAGTGGCGATGACCATCGCCCGTGGCAGCTCGGACCACGCCGCCAGTTACTTCGCCTACCTGACCATGCAACATCTGGGGATTCCGGTGGCGTCGCTGCCGATGTCGGTGGTGACCATGCTGCAATCGCCGCTCAAGGTCAGCGGGCAAGTGGCGTTCGGTTTCTCCCAGTCGGGACAGAGCCCGGACCTGGTCAACAGCCTGCGCCTGTTGCGCAAGCGCGGCGCCTTGAGCATCTCGATGGTCAACGCCGAAGACTCGCCACTGGAAGCCGCCTGCGAATTCCATGTGCCGCTGTGCGCCGGGCCGGAACGCAGCGTCGCCGCCACCAAAAGCTTTATCGCGACCCTGAGCGCCAGCGCCCAGCTGATCGGCCACTGGAATCAGGAAGACGAGTTGCTGCAAGCCTGTAAGGCACTGCCCGAAGGTTTGCGTGAAGCCGCCAGGCAAGACTGGAGCCTGGCCATCGAAGCCCTGCGCGGCTGCCAGCAACTGATGGTGATCGGCCGTGGCGCCGGTTTTGCCATTGCCCAGGAAGCCGCGCTCAAGCTCAAGGAAACCTCGGCGATCCAGGCCGAAGCCTTCAGCAGCGCCGAAGTGCGCCATGGCCCGATGGCCCTGATCGATGACAACTACCCGCTGCTGGTCTTCGCCCCACGCGGCGCCGAACAAGCCGGCCTGCTGAGCCTGGCCGCCGATATGCGCCAGCGCGGTGCCCGCGTGCTGCTGGCCGCCCCCGATGACATCGCCGAGCGCGACCTGACCCTGAGCCGCGCCGAACACCCGGCCCTGGACCCGATCCTGGCGATCCAGAGTTTCTACGTGATGGCCGCCGGTTTGGCAGAGGCCCGGGGCATGGACCCGGACCAACCGCGTCACTTGAGCAAAGTGACCCGCACCCACTGAGTTGATTGCAGCGTTTTCCTGATGAGTACCGTGCCCATGTCCCACAATAATAAAGACCTCACCCTCAGCGCTCCCCTCAGTGGGCCGGTGCTGACCCTGGGCGACGTTCCCGACGAAGTGTTCGCCAGTGGCGCCATGGGCGACGGCATTGCCATCGACCCGCTCAACGATTGCCTGCACGCGCCGTGTGATGGCGTGATCATCCACGTCGCCCGCACCGGGCATGCGCTGACCATTCGCGCCGATAATGGCGCTGAATTGCTGATGCACGTGGGCATCGACACGGTGGAATTGAATGGCGAAGGCTTTGCGCTGCTGGTCAAGCAAGGTGCGCGGGTCAGCAAGGGCCAGGCACTGGTGCAGTTTGACCTGGACCTGATTGCGCGCCAGTGCAAAAGCCTGGTCAGCCTGATCATCCTGACCAACAGCGAGCTGTTTGAGCTACGGCCGATCACCTTGAAAACAGTGAAGGTCGGCGAGCCGCTGCTGCATGTGGTTGCACGGTTGGCCGGTGCAGCGAAAGTGATTGATGAGTCGGTCACCGAAGCCAGCGCGACTATTCGCATCACCCATCGTGGCGGCCTGCATGCGCGCCCCGCTGCCTTGATCCGCAAGACCGCACAGGCATTCAGCAGCCAGTCGCAGCTGCATTTCGCCGGCAAGTCGGCTTCGTGCGACAGCCTGATCGGCTTGATGGGCCTGGGGATTGGTGAGCAGGACGAGGTGCAGGTCACCTGTCGTGGCAAGGATTGTGAAGCCGCGCTGCAAGCACTGATCGCTGCGCTGTCGGTGGAAGTTGGCGAAGCGCATCACGCTCCAGTGGCCGTCGCCCCACGCCGCGCGAATACCGAAGCCGGAGTACTGCAAGGCGTGTGTGCCGCGCCGGGGTTGGTCTGCGGCCCGTTGTTCCGCCTGAACGGAATCGAGCTGCCGGTGGACCCGGGCAACAACGCCCCGGATGAACAGCTGCAGCACCTGGACAGTGCCCTGGAACAGGTGCGTAGCGAAATCCGCCACACCCTGGACCAGGCCCGTCAGCGCAAGGATGTGGAGGAAGAAGAGATCTTCGCCGCCCACCTGGCCCTGCTGGAAGACCCTACGTTGCTGGAGGCCGCCACCGCCGCCATCGAACAGGGCAGCGCCGCCACTCACGCCTGGCGTGATGCGATCCAGGCCCAATGCGCGGTGCTGCTGGCACTGGGTAAACCGTTGTTCGCCGAACGCGCCAACGACCTGCGCGACTTGCAGCAACGCGTGCTGCGGGCGTTGCTGGGCGAGGCCTGGAATTTTGATTTGCCGGCCGGCGCTATCGTCTCGGCCCATGAGCTGACCCCATCGGATCTGCTGCAACTGAGCAATCAACACGCCGCCGGTATCTGCATGGCCGAAGGCGGCGCGACGTCTCATGTGGCGATTCTGGCGCGGGGTAAAGGCTTGCCGTGCGTGGTTGCACTGGGCACTGAATTGCTAGATGTGCCCCAAGGCCAGCGCGTGGTGCTGGATGCCGCCAACGGCCGCCTGGAGCTGACGCCGGATGATGCGCGCCACGCTCAGGTTCACCAGTTGCGCGATGCACAGAAACTGCGGCGCCAACAGCAGCACGCGCAGGCTCAAGGCACCGCCAGCACTCAGGATGGCGTGCGTATTGAAGTGGCCGCGAATGTCGCCTCCAGCGTCGAAGCCCAACTGGCCTTCGAGAATGGCGCCGATGGCGTCGGCCTGCTGCGCACAGAATTTCTGTTCGTCGACCGCCGCACTGCGCCCGATGAACAGGAGCAGCGCCAGGCCTACCAAGCCGTGCTAGATGCCATGGGCGACAAATCAGTGATCATCCGCACCATCGACGTCGGCGGCGACAAGCAACTCGACTACCTGCCGCTGCCGTTCGAGACCAACCCGGTGCTGGGCCTGCGGGGCATTCGCATGGCGCAAGTGCGTCCGGAGGTGCTGGACCAGCAACTGCGTGCCCTTCTCCAGGTCAGCCCGCTGGAACGCTGCCGCATCCTGCTGCCAATGGTCAGCGAAGTCGACGAACTGCTGCACATTCGCCAGCGCCTCGATGAACTGTGCGCCGAGCTGGAACTGACCCAACGCCCGGAACTGGGGGTGATGATCGAAGTGCCCGCGGCGGCGCTGATGGCCGAACAACTGGCCGAGCACGCGGACTTTCTGTCCATCGGCACCAATGACCTGTCCCAGTACACCCTCGCCATGGACCGCGACCACGCCGGCCTCGCCGCCCGGGTCGATGCCATGCACCCGGCGCTGCTGCGGCTGATCGCCCAGACGTGCATCGGCGCAGCCAAGCATGGGCGCTGGGTCGGTGTGTGCGGGGCGCTGGCGTCCGACCCGCTGGCCACGCCGGTGCTGATCGGTCTGGGCATCAGCGAGCTGTCCGTCAGCCCGCCGCAAATCGGAGAAATCAAGGACCGTGTCCGTCACCTGGACGCAGCCCAATGCCGGCAACTGAGCCAAAACCTGCTTAACCTGAGCAGCGCCAAGGCCGTTCGCCAAGCCTGTCAACACCACTGGCCGCTGAGCTGAAAACAACAAGAATAGGGAGACACGCCGTGTACCAATATTTTATCGAAGGGCTGCAACGCCTGGGCCGTGCACTGATGCTGCCGATCGCGATTTTGCCGATCGCCGGCCTCCTGCTGCGACTGGGCGACACTGACCTGCTGAACATCGCGGTGATGCACGACGCCGGGCAGGCGATCTTCGCCAACCTGGCGCTGATCTTTGCCATCGGCATTGCCGTGGGTTTTGCCCGCGACAACAACGGCACGGCGGGCCTGGCGGGTGCCATTGGCTACCTGGTGATGGTCTCCACCCTCAAGGTGATGGACGCCAGCATCAACATGGGCATGCTCGCGGGGATCGCCAGCGGCTTGATGGCCGGTGCCCTTTATAACCGCTTCAAGGACATCAAGCTGCCGGAGTACCTCGCATTCTTTGGTGGGCGACGGTTTGTGCCGATTGTCACTGGGTTCTCCGCAGTGGCGCTGGGGGTGATCTTTGGTTTGATCTGGCCACCCGTGCAGCAAGGCATCAACAGCTTCGGCGTGCTGCTGATGGAAAGCGGCAGCTTTGGCGCGTTCGTGTTTGGCGTGTTCAACCGCCTGCTGATCGTCACCGGCTTGCACCATATCCTCAACAACATGGCGTGGTTTGTGTTCGGCACCTTCACCGACCCGACGACCGGCGCGGTAGTGACCGGCGACCTGACTCGCTATTTTGCCGGCGACCCGAAAGGTGGGCAGTTCATGACCGGCATGTTCCCGGTAATGCTGTTCGGCCTGCCGGCGGCGTGCCTGGCGATGTACCGCAATGCACTGCCGGAGCGGCGCAAGATCATGGGCGGGATTTTCCTGTCGATGGCGTTGACCTCGTTCCTGACCGGGGTCACCGAGCCGATCGAATTCGCCTTCATGTTCCTCGCGCCGTTCCTGTACCTGGTGCATGCGCTGCTGACCGGGTTGTCGATGGCGATCACCAACATGCTCAACATTCACCTGGGCTTTACCTTCTCCGGTGGGTTTATCGACATGGTGCTGGGCTGGGGTAAATCCACCAACGGCTGGTTGGTATTCCCGGTTGGGCTGGCGTATGCGGTGATCTACTACAGCGTGTTCAACTACTGCATCCGTCGCTTCAATTTGAAGACGCCGGGGCGTGAGGATATTCAGGTCGCGCAGGCCGAGGCCATGACCGATAACCAACGGGCCGGGGCTTACATTCGGGCGCTGGGTGGTGCAGAGAATCTGCTGAGTGTGGGTGCTTGCACGACGCGTCTGCGGCTGGACATGGTGGATCGCAACAAGGCGGTAGATGCCGAGTTGAAGGCGCTGGGTGCGATGGCCGTGGTTCGACCGGGTAATGGCGGGAGTTTGCAGGTGGTGGTCGGGCCGATGGCGGACAGCATTGCCGATGAGATTCGGTTGGCGATGCCTTCGTATGTTGCGGCGCCTGCGGTGGTGGTAGCGCCTGTTGAGAAGAGCACACCGGTGAATGTGCATGAGGCCGAGAAATGGCTGAGTGCGCTGGGCGGTCGGGCCAATGTATTGCAACTGGATGCGGTGGCGATGACGCGGCTGCGAGTGGAGCTGGGGGATGGTTCGGTGTTGTCGGAATCCCAACTGACTGCGCTAGGTTGCCAGGGGGTTAGCCAGCTTGAGAGTGGGGTTTGGCACTTGCTGATTGGTGACAAGGCTTCGGGGTTGGGTGAGGCGTTGGAGCGGTTGGTCAGTGGCCGTGAGGTTGGGGTAAAAGCCTGAATCTTTGCTGAGCATCAGGGCCTCTTCGCGAGCAAGCCCGCTCCCACATTTTGATCGGTGCCCGTCATGGCAACGCGGTCAAATGTGGGAGCGGGCTTGCTCGCGAATGGCCCTCACAGGCGCCGAATTACTCAGGCTCAGGCACCTCATACAAGTCCAGCATCCGATCCACCATCATTTGAATCCCCTCCAGCATCCGACAAATCCCCAGCGCCACATCACGGTGGGAACCGTCGACTTCAAACGCCAGATGAACCGTCAGCGCCTGCACTGAGGCAAGGTCCTGAGAGGCGTTGGCCAGCAGGGTTTCGCTATCCAGATTAGGTACAAGGGTGAATAACTGATCGGCAGGTTGACTCGTCGCCTGACGGGCTGCAGCTTGAAGCGAGGCTATGGAAGATGAAGTGTTTTCGTTGACCATCGTGAAGCTCCGAGAAGAATACGCTCCTAGTGATGTTTACGAGCTTGCAGTCCCGGTCACTGAATTGGCAGCGACTGGCGAAGGTTAGAGAGGCAGGTTCCGAGGGACAACCTGAAAGACTTGTCAGAAAAATCCGAGTCGCTCCGACAAGCCAGCTCCCACATTTGATCGTCACCAGGCATGGCAACGCGGTCCAATGTGGGAGCCGGGCTTGCCCGCGATGAGGCCCTACAGGCAACAAAAAACCCGCTGACCAAACTGGTCCAGCGGGTTTCTTGTTTTCACAACCAGCGAATCAAAAATCCGCCAACTGCCACACCTCATACGCCGGTGTCTCATACGGATGGCTAAGCTTCAACGCAGCCACCACAGCCACGATCAACTCATCCGCCACCACCAGCTCAACCTTCCACTCTTCAACCACTTCAACCTGCCCCACCTGCCCGATAAACGGCTGGCTGCCGTCCATCGCGCGGAATTGGCCCTGGCCCAGTACCTGCCAGGCGCAGCTGTCGTAGTTGCCGATGCGCCCGCCGCCGGCTGCGAAGACGGCGGTTTTCACCGTCTCCACGTGGCTGTCGGGCACAAAGAAGCTGAGCTTGTACACCGCCTTAGTTCACCCAGACGCGAGCGTTACGGAACATGCGCATCCACGCGCCGTCTTCGTTCCACTCTTCCGGGCGCCACGAGTTCTGCACGGCGCGGAACACACGCTCCGGGTGCGGCATCATGATGGTGACGCGACCGTCGCGGCTGGTCAGCCCGGTGATCCCGCGCGGCGAGCCGTTCGGGTTGGCCGGGTAGCCTTCGGTGACCTTGCCGTGGTTGTCGACGAAACGCAGGGCCACGGTACCGGACAGGTCGGCTTCCAGCAGTGCTTCTTCGCTGGCGAACTCGGCATGGCCTTCACCGTGGGCGATGGCGATTGGCATGCGCGAACCGGCCATGCCCTGCAGGAAGATCGAGTTGGATTCCTGTACCTGGACCATCGCAACCCGCGCTTCGAACTGCTCGGATCGGTTACGCACAAAGTGCGGCCAGAACTCGCTGCCCGGGATCAGTTCGCTGAGGTTGGACATCATCTGGCAACCGTTGCACACACCCAGGGTGAAGCTGTCATTACGCTCGAAGAAGCCCTGGAACGCGTCACGGGCACGGCTGTTGAACAGGGCCGACTTGGCCCAGCCTTCACCGGCACCCAGTACGTCGCCGTAGGAGAAACCACCGCAGGCAACCAGACCTTTGAACTCATTGAGGTCGACGCGACCGGCGAGGATGTCGCTCATGTGCACGTCGATCGCATTGAAGCCGGCACGGTCGAACGCTGCCGCCATTTCCACCTGGCCGTTGACGCCCTGCTCACGCAGGACGGCCACTTGTGGACGGATGCCTTTCTTGATGTAAGGCGCGGCGATGTCCTGGTTGACGTCGAAGCTGAGCTTGGTGCTCAGGCCCGGGTTGTCTTCTTCCAGGATCACGTCGAATTCCTGCTCGGCGCAATCGGCGTTGTCGCGCAGGCGCTGGATCTGGTAGCTGGTCTCGGCCCACTGGCGTTGCAGCAGGCGACGCTGGCCTTCAAACACGGTTTCGCCGTTGAAGACGATGTTGATTTCACCGTTGTTGATCGGCTGGCCAATCACGGCCACGCAGTCGCCCAGGCCAGCGGCGCTGAACTGTGCGAGTACGTCCGGGGTTGCGTCCTGGCGAACCTGGATAACGGCGCCCAGCTCTTCGTTGAACAGGATTGCTGCGATGTCAGCGGAAGTTTCTGCCAGGCCATCGAGGTTCAGGCTCAGGCCGCAGTGACCGGCGAAGGCCATTTCCACGGCGCTGGTCAGCAAACCACCGTCGGAACGGTCGTGGTAAGCCAGCAGGTGGCCGTCGGCGTTCAGGCCCTGGATCACGGCGAAGAAGGCTTTCAGGTCTTCGGCGTCGTCGACGTCCGGGGCCTGCTTGCCGAGCTTGCCGTGCACCTGGGCAAGGATCGAGGCGCCCATGCGGTTCTGACCGCGACCGAGGTCGATCAGGATCAGGTCGGTGGTGCCCTTGTCCATGCGCAGTTGCGGGGTCAGGGTCTGGCGAATGTCGGTGACTGGCGCAAAGCCGGTAACGATCAGCGACAGCGGCGAGGTGACGCTCTTGTCCACGCCTTCATCGTTCCAGCGGGTGGCCATGGACATGGAGTCCTTGCCCACCGGAATGGTGATGCCCAGCTCAGGGCACAGCTCCATGCCGACCGCTTTCACGGTGTCGTACAGGCGCGCATCTTCACCCGGGTGACCGGCAGCGGACATCCAGTTGGCCGACAGCTTGATGTCGGAGATCTTGGCAATACGCGAAGCCGCGATGTTGGTCAGGGTTTCGCCGATGGCCATGCGGCCCGACGCCGGGGCGTCCAGCAGCGCCAGCGGAGTACGCTCGCCCATGGCCATGGCTTCACCGGTGTACACGTCGAAGCTGGTGGCGGTGACGGCAACGTCAGCCACCGGGACCTGCCACGGGCCGACCATTTGATCACGGGCAACCAGACCAGTGATGGTGCGGTCGCCGATGGTGATCAGGAAGCTTTTGCTGGCAACGGCCGGGTGGTGCAGGACGCGCTCCACGCAGTCGGCGATGGCCAGGGTCGATGGATCGAAATCGTCGCCCAGTTCGTTTTCACGCACGGCCGAACGGTGCATGCGCGGGGCTTTGCCCAGCAGCACTTCCAGCGGCATGTCCACCGGGCTGTTGCCGAAGTGGCTGTCGGTGACCGTCAGTTGCGGCTCGGCAGTGGCTTCGCCGACTACCGCAAACGGGCAGCGCTCGCGCTCGCAAATCGCCTGGAAGCGTTCGAAGTCTGCAGGACCTACCGCCAACACGTAGCGTTCCTGGGATTCGTTGCTCCAGATTTCGTGCGGGGCCATGCCCGGCTCGTCGTTTGGAATGTTGCGCAGTTCGAAACGGCCGCCACGGTCGCCATCGTTGACCAGTTCCGGGAAGGCGTTGGACAAGCCACCTGCGCCGACGTCGTGGATGAAGCTGATGGGGTTCTTGTCACCCAGTTGCCAGCAACGGTCGATGACTTCCTGGCAACGGCGTTCCATCTCAGGGTTTTCACGCTGTACGGAAGCGAAGTCCAGGTCGGCCGAGCTGGTGCCGGTGGCCATGGAGGAAGCGGCGCCGCCACCCAGGCCGATCAGCATCGCCGGGCCACCGAGGACGATCAGCTTGGAGCCGACCAGAATCTCGCCTTTCTGTACGTGTTCGGCGCGGATGTTGCCCATGCCGCCGGCCAACATGATTGGCTTGTGGTAACCGCGCACTTCATCGCCACGGGGGGTGGTGATGGATTGCTCGAAAGTACGGAAGTAACCGGTCAGGGCCGGACGCCCGAATTCGTTGTTGAACGCGGCGCCGCCCAGCGGGCCTTCGATCATGATGTCCAGCGCGGTGACGATGCGCTCAGGCTTGCCGTACGGCACTTCCCACGGCTGTTCGAAGCCCGGGATCTGCAGGTTGGACACGGTGAAGCCGGTGAGGCCAGCCTTTGGCTTGGCGCCACGACCGGTTGCACCTTCGTCGCGAATCTCGCCGCCGGAACCGGTGGCTGCGCCCGGGAACGGGGCAATCGCGGTCGGGTGGTTGTGAGTCTCGACTTTCATCAGGATGTGCACCGGCTCCTGCACCGCGCCGTATTGGCGGGTTTCAGGGTCCGGGAAGAAACGGCCGGCGACAGAGCCGACGATGACCGAGGCGTTGTCCTTATAAGCCGACAGAACGCCTTCGCTGTGCATCACGTAGGTGTTCTTGATCATGCCGAACAGGCTTTTTTCCTGGCTCTGGCCGTCGATGTCCCAACTGGCGTTGAAGATCTTGTGACGGCAGTGCTCGGAGTTCGCCTGGGCGAACATCATCAGTTCGATGTCGTGGGGGTTGCGCTTCAGGCCGATGAAGGCGTTGACCAGGTAGTCAATTTCGTCTTCGGCCAGGGCCAGGCCCAGCTCGGTGTTGGCGCTTTCCAGGGCGGCACGGCCACCACCGAGCACGTCAATCGCGGTCAGCGGCTTGGGCTCGGCGTGGCTGAACAGACCGGCGGCCTGTTCCAGCTGGCTGACGATGATCTGGGTCATGCGGTCGTGCAGGCTGCTGGCGATCAGCTCGGCCTCGGCCTCGCTGAACTGGCCTGCTACATAGAAGGCAATCCCGCGTTCCAGGCGCTGGATTTTGTCCAGGCCGCAGTTGCGGGCGATGTCGCTGGCCTTGCTCGACCAGGGCGAGATGGTGCCGAACCGTGGCAGGACCAGGAACAAGCGGCCGTTAGGCTCTTGGACAGGAACGCTGGGACCGTACTTCAGAAGGCGCGCCAGCACTTGCTGTTCGTCGGCGGTCAAAACGCCAGTAACGTCGGCGAAGTGAGCAAATTCAGCATACAAGCCACTGACAGAAGGTACCTTCTGGCTCAGTTGCTCAAGGAGTTTGCTGTGGCGAAAGGCAGAAAGGGCAGGAGCGCCGCGCAGGATCAACATCTTCGGGACAGCCTCGGGAAGGGGGTGTGCTTTGAGGCCGTGCATTCTAGCGTAAACCGTCGCCAACGGCACCCGAAACGGCACCAGTGGCCGCAGCCGGACGTCAGTTGGCATAAATCGCACGATATCATATGGCCATACAGGCTATTCCGGGCAGTTATTTTAACCGTCACAATCGGCTGCCAAGCCCCGTTTCTGCGGGCTGCAGCCAAGGTTTACGGGCGCTAGCAGACAAGTGCCCCGCTGTCGAGATATGGCGCCGAGGGTCCTTTGCGTATACTGCGCAGATGTTCTCCCCTACTGCTTTACGCCCGCGATGCGCCAAATGGCTCTTCGTTACCGGACTCTTCCTGCTGCTCAGTGCGTGTGTGGATAAACCCAACACGCTCGAGCGAATCAAGGAGGATGGCGTATTGCGGGTGGTCACCCGAAACAGTCCGGCCACTTATTTCCAGGACCGTAACGGCGAAACCGGCTTCGAATACGAACTGGTGAAACGTTTTGCCGACGAGTTGGGGGTAAAGCTCGAGATCGAGGCGGCCGACAACCTGGATGACCTGTTCTCGCAGATCGGCAAACCCAACGGCCCGGTACTGGCCGCCGCCGGCCTGGTCAGCAGTGAGCAGCGTCGCCAGCAAGTGCGTTTCTCCCACCCTTATCTGGAAGTCACCCCGCAGATCATCTACCGCAACGGCCAGTCCCGGCCGACCACCGCGGCAGACCTGGTGGGCAAGAAGATCATGGTGCTCAAGGGCAGCACCCACGCCGAGCAACTGGCGCAGCTGAAAAAACAGTTTCCCGGGATTGACTACGAAGAGTCCGACGCCGTTGAGGTGGTCGACCTGCTGCGCATGGTGGATGAGGGCCAGATCGACCTGACCCTGGTGGACTCCAACGAAGTGGCGATGAACCAGGTGTACTTCCCCAACGTGCGGGTGGCCTTTGACCTCGGTGACGCCAGCCATCAGGCCTGGGCGGTCGCCGCCGGCGAAGACAACAGCCTGCTCAACGAGGTCAACAACTACCTCGACAAGGTGGAAAAGAACGGCACGCTGCAACGCCTGAAAGATCGCTATTATGGGCACGTCGATGTACTCGGCTACATGGGCGCCTACACCTTCGCCCAGCATCTGCAGCAGCGCCTGCCCAAATACGAGAAACACTTCCGGGCCTATGCCAAGGAAGAAAAGGTCGACTGGCGCCTGCTGGCGGCCATCGGCTACCAGGAATCACTCTGGCAGCCGGCGGTGACCTCCAAGACCGGCGTGCGCGGCCTGATGATGCTGACCCAGAACACGGCGCAGGCCATGGGCGTGTCCAACCGCCTGGACGCCAAGCAGAGCATCATGGGCGGCGCCAAGTACCTGGCCAAGATCAAGGATGAGCTGGACGACAAGATTGCCGAGCCGGACCGCACCTGGTTTGCCCTGGCGGCGTACAACGTCGGCACCGGGCATTTGGACGACGCGCGCAAGCTGGCCGAAAAAGAAGGCCTGAACCCGAACAAGTGGCTGGACGTGAAGAAGATGCTGCCGCGCCTGTCGCAGAAGCAGTGGTACAGCAAGACGCGTTATGGCTATGCCCGTGGCGGTGAGCCCGTGCATTTTGTGGCGAACATCCGGCGTTACTACGACATTCTGACGTGGGTGACGCAGCCGCAGCTGGAAGGCAACCAGGTGGTCGAAGGCAACCTGCATGTGCCGGGTGTGGACAAGACCAAGCCGACGGAAGAAACCCCGCCGCTGTAATCCCCCGATTCTCCAAACACCACAAAACCAATGTGGGAGCGGGCTTGCTCGCGAAGGCGGTGGTTCAGCCAGCACATGGATTGACTGACACACCGCCTTCGCGAGCAAGCCCGCTCCCACATTTGATCTTCGTCGTCTTATAGAGCGGTGTTCAGGCCGGTAAGCAGGTGCACCACCCCACCCGCCAACACCATCACGCCCGGCACGCCTGCCGCCTTGAGCGCCTGCGCATCCAACCGCCCCGCATCCTGCAACTGCACCCGCACCCGGGTCAGTGCTACCCGCTGCTGCGACTTGAGATTCTCCGCGCCTCCCAGCGCATTCAGCACTGCCGGGGCCAACAGTGTTTCGCTCACTGGAGCTGCCTGCGGCGTTTCAAGCACCAGATCCGGCGTCAGGGCCTTCCAGAACGCCCGCTGAAATTTCTCGAACATGTCAGTTCTCCACAACCAATGAGGTTTCAACGGTAGCCGCGTGGTACAGGCGCAAGGCCTCGCGAACCTGCGCCGCTTCTTCCAGGCCGAGCACCTGGCGGGCGATGGATTGGCAGTCCGCCAGGTCCAGCTCGCGCACGGTAGCCTTGATGGTCGGGATCAGCGGCACGCTGACCGACAACTCATCCACCCCCAGCCCGATCAGCACCGGCACCGCCAGCGCTTCAGACGCCAACGCCCCACACACGCCGACCCACTTGCCATGGGCATGGGCCGCCTTGACGGTGGCGGCGATCAGGCGCAGCACCGCCGGGTGAAAGCTGTCGGCCTGGCTGGCGAGGCGCGGGTGATCGCGGTCCATGGCCAGGGTGTATTGGGTCAGGTCGTTGGTGCCGATGGAGAAGAAATCCACCTCCGGCGCAAACAGATCGGCCATCAATGCCGCCGATGGCACTTCGATCATGATTCCCAGCTTCGGCAGTTCCGTCAGCCCCAGGGCCAGCGCTTCCTCTTCAAGAATCTGCCGCGCCAGGCGCAGCTCCGAGAGCAGGCTGACCATCGGCAACATGATGTGCAAACGGGCGAAACCGGCACTGGCGAGAATTGCACGGAATTGTTCACGCAACAGTTCCGGGCGCTCCAGGCACAGGCGAATCCCGCGCAGGCCAAGGAACGGGTTGGTCTCGCTGTCCATCGGCACATAGGCCAACGGCTTGTCGCCACCAACGTCGAGGGTGCGCACCACCAGATTGCGCTGCGGGCCCAATGCACGGGCGATGGCGCTGTAGGTGCCCGCCTGCTCTTCGGGGCTCGGCGCGCGGTTGCGGTCCAGGTAGAGGAACTCGGAACGCAGCAAACCAACGCCTTCGCCCCCCAGGGACAATGCCTGCTCCACCTCCTGCAACGATGCGACGTTGGCCGTCACTTCGACGTGATGACCGTCGCGGGTCGTAGCGGGCAACGACGCCTGCTCCACTTCCCGCTGGCGGCGCAGCACTTGTTGTTGGCGGCTGGCTTGCAAGTGTTCGATCTCGGCCAGGTCCGGGTCCAGGTGCAACTCGCCCTTGTCGGCATCCAGCAGCACTTGCTTGCCGTTGGCCAGTTCCAGCACCTGCGCCGGCAGCCCGCAGATGGCCGGCAAGCCAAGGGCGCGGGCGAGAATTGCGACGTGGCTGGTAGCGCCGCCGCCCACCGTCACAAAACCCAGCACCTTGCGCGTGTCGAGGCTGGCGGTTTGCGAGGGAGTCAGTTGTTCGGCAATCAGGATTGCCTGCTCCGGCAAATCCCAGGTGCTGTCCTGAACCCCGAGGATCAATTTCAGCACCCGCTGGCCAACGTCTGCCAGGTCGGCAGCGCGCTCGGCAAGCAAGGCGTTGCCCAGGCCCTGGAAGAGCGTGGCGGTGGCCTCGGTGGCGCTGTTCCAGGCGAAGGCCGCGCTCTTGCCCTGGTCCAGCAGGTCGCGGGTTTGTTCCAGCAGGGCCGGATCGTCCAGCAACTCCTGATGGGCGCGGAAGATCTCGGACTGGGCAGTGCCGACGGCCTTTTCCTGCAGGGCTTGCAGCGCCTGATTGGCGTTGTTCAGGGCATGGGTCAGGGCCGCACGTTCCAGCGCTTCACCTTTGCCGGTCTCTACGAACGTCAGTGCCGGCTCCTTGACCTGCACCACCTGGCCGAACGCCGAACCGGGCGAGGCGCACACGCCGCGCAGCAAGGTCGCCGATGAATCAGGCGCCACGGGTGCAGCGCCAGGTTGAGGAGCCGCGACGGTTTCGCCGCAGCCTTCGGCCAGCAAGGTCACCAGCGCCTGGATCGCCGCTTCGGCATCCTCGCCAGCCGCGCTGACTTGCAAGGTGTCACCCTGCACCGTTTGCAATGCCATGATCCGTACCAGCGACTTGGCGTTGGCGCTCTCGGTTTGCTTGTGCAGGTAAATACTCGCCTTGAAGCCTTTGGCCGCCTGCGCCAGCACCGCCGCCGGGCGCGCATGCAGGCCGTTGGCGTTGGGCAAGGTCAGTGGCCTGGAGAACAGGGCGTCACCCTCCTCGTCTTTCACCTCGTCGGCAACGGCTTGCGGCGTGACTCGCAGCAGTGGCTGCCCCACGTCTACCAGGCCCTGCTCGGGCGTCAGCAGCTTGAAGGGCTCGCCACTGACCACCAGCATCAGGGTCAGCAAACTACGGGCATTGAGCGCCACGTAGTCGGCATCGAATTCAATCAGCGGTTGCCCGGCTTCCACCCGCTGGCCTTCCTCGACCAATCGGGTGAAACCCTTGCCCGCCAGGTTCACGGTGTCCAGGCCGATGTGCATCAGCACCTGGACGCCGTTGTCATCGGTGATGCTCACCGCATGACCACTGTCCTGGATATTGCTGATCACCCCGGCCAGTGGCGCGCAGAGGGTCTGCGAGGTCGGATCGATGCACAGGCCATCGCCGATCAGGCGACTGGAGAACACCGGATCAGGCACCTGGTCCAGGGCGAGCAGCACCCCGGACAATGGCGCCAGCAATTCCAGGGAATGGGTTGTGGTCATGACTTCACCTGCTGTTTGGTTCTGTAAAAATCATTGGGCATCGACGGCTTTATTTCCACCAGTACTCAACCTGCACACCAAAGTTGGAGCCATGCAACGCCGAGCCATAACTGCCGGTGTCGGACAACGCCGAACCTGCCGCCAGTTCATTGGCCGCACGCTTGGCCGCTTCGTTCCAGGTCGCGTAGGTGTAATACAGGCGCACTTCCGGTCGTGCCCAGAAATCCGGGCCTTTGGGCGACCAGGTCGGGGCGAACGTAAATTTGCTCAGCTTGCGCGTGCCACCGGTAGCCTCGACCTGATCATGACCGAGTTCGGTGACCAGCTTGAACTGTTCGGAAATCGCATAGGCCGGGCGCACGCCCAGCGACATCCAGGTCTGATCCTGGTTGCCCGGGCGAATATCCTTCTGGTACACGGCCTCGATCTGCCCGCCAAACCGTGGTGTCACTTGCCAGTCGAAGAACTCCACTGCGCGGTAGCTCTTGCTGCTTTTATCGAGGAAGGTATCGCCGGTGTAGCCGAGGCCGGTGCCGGGGCCTTCGCCGTACTGCAGGGCAAATTTGTTGCGCCCGCCGAGGAAGGGTTTCTGCACATGCTGGGCGGTAATGGCCCAGCCGCTGTTGGTGTCACGGCCACCGGCTTTTTCGATATAGCTCAAGCCCAGTTCCAGCTCGCCGCCGGGATTGGTCTTGAAGCCGGCCACGTTAAAGTCGTGACGGGTGGCGTATTCCTTCTGGTACAGGTTGTCCTTGCGGGAAAGCGCGTAGCTGTATTTCAGGTCGCCGATTTTCACGTCCTCGATACCGCCGCCCGTGGCGCTCTGGTTCCAGTAGTAGAAGTCGGAGATATGGATGTCGTTTCGTTTGTAGTAGCGCCGGCCGGCCCACAGCGAACCGCCGTTGAGGCTGGGGATGTTCGACCACTGCGCATACATCTGCGGCATGCGTGCCGAGCCGTTGTCTTCGCCCTGGAACTTCAGCGCCCGGTCGTACTTGTTGTACAGCGAAGCCATGGCGTCGACGCTGAACACCGAGCCGTCGTCGAGGGTCAGCAGGTCCTGGCGCAATTCGAGTTCGGCGTACTGCTCGCACTCGTTGCCCAGGCGGTATTTGGATTGTGCACCCGGCAACTGGAAGCACTGCTGCTTGCCACTGCCGGTTGAAGTCCCCGCACCGCTACGCAAGTAGCCGGCAAATTCCAACGCCTGGGCTGCCATCGGCAAGGTCAGGCAGGATGCAACGAGGCCCAGCTTTATTGTTGTTTTCATGAAGCACTCCGATATTTTTATTATGTTTTTTTAAGCGCCCCGGCTCTCCCACGCCGGGGGTAAAGCGGGTCTCAGTCCTTGAGATGCAGCACAAACGATTCATACGGGCGCAGCGAGACCTGGCTCGAGCGCTGTGGGCAGTCGTTGTAGTTGCTGATCAGCAGGCGTTGCTCACTCGCCGCCGTCAGCAGGCCATCGGGCAGTTCGATCTGGCATGGCGTGCCGTAGAAGTTGTTCAGCACCAGCAGGCGTTCGCCGTGGCCTTCGCGCAGGTACGCCCAGACCTGGGTGTGCTGCGGCAGCAGTTGGCGATAAACGCCTTCCTGAATCAGCGGCTCATGCCGACGCAGCTTGATCAGCGCACGGTAGTGATGCAGTACCGATTGCGGGTCATCCAGCTCGCTTTGCACGTTGATCTGCGCCGCGTTGGCCGGGATGCCGATCCACGGTTCGCCGCGGCTGAAGCCGGCGTTTTGCTCGGCGTTCCATTGCATCGGTGTGCGGCTGTTATCGCGGGACTTCTGCATGATCGCAGCCATGCTCGATGCCTCGGACTCACCGGCCTCACGCTTGAGCCGATAGATGTTCAGCGTCTCGACATCCCGGTATTGGTCGATGGTGTCGAAGCCCGGATTGGTCATGCCCAACTCTTCGCCCTGGTACACGAAAGGCGTGCCCTGGAGGAAGTGCAGCGCAGTGGCGAGCATCTTCGCCGAGACCACGCGGTGCTCGCCGTCGTCACCAAAACGCGAGACCACCCGCGGCTGGTCGTGGTTACACCAGAACAGCGCATTCCAGCCGCCACCGGCCTGCATGCCGAGTTGCCAGTCGGACAGAATCTGCTTGAGTTGCAGGAAGTCGAAGTCGGCCGCGATCCACTTCTGCAGGTTCGGATAATCGACTTTCAGGTGGTGAAAGTTGAAGGTCATCGACAGCTCTTTCGACTGTGGATTCGAATAACGAATACAGTGCTCAAGGCTGGTGGACGACATCTCGCCGACGTTGATCAGGTCATGCCCCTCGAACACTTCGCGGTGCATTTCCTTCAGGTATTCATGCACGTTCGGGCCGTCGGTGTAGAAGCGCCGACCGTCGCTGTTGTCTTCCGGAAAATCCGCCGGCTTGGAGATCAGGTTGATCACGTCCAGGCGGAAACCGCCCACGCCCTTGTCGCGCCAGAAGCGCATCAGCTTGAACACTTCGGCGCGCACCTTGGGGTTGTCCCAGTTCAGGTCGGCCTGGGTGTGGTCGAACAGGTGCAGGAAGTACTGGCCGGTCTGAGCCTCGTATTCCCAGGCCGAGCCGCCGAACTTGGATTCCCAGTTGTTCGGCTGGTCGCGCCAGATGTAGAAGTCGCGGTACGGGTTGTCGAGGCTGCTGCGGGCCTGCTGGAACCACTCGTGTTCGATGGAGGTGTGGTTGACCACGATGTCGAGCATCAGCGTGATGCCGCGCTTGGCGGCTTCGCTGATCAGCAGGTCGCAATCGGCCATGGTCCCGTAGCTCGGGTCGATGGCGTAGTAGTCGCTGATGTCGTAGCCGTTGTCGCGCTGGGGCGAGCGCAGGAACGGGGTGATCCACAGGCAATCGACGCCCAGCCACTTCAGGTAATCGAGCTTGTCCACGATGCCCAGCAGGTCACCGGTGGCGTTACCCGCGTGGCTGTGGAAGCTTTTGGGGTAGATCTGGTAGATCACCGAATGTTGCCAGTTTTGCATGACGGGTTCCTTCAATCTGGAAATGCGATCAACTGTGGGAGCTGGCTTGCCTGCGATAGCGGTAGATCAGGCGACCCGGTAGCCAGGCCGGACAATTTTCATGCTCAACACACAGGTCAAAACAAACGGCACGACAATCGCGACGACCATGCCGATGACAAAACTTGGGATGTACTGCGGGATGATCGAGATGAACCCGGGCAAGCCACCCACGCCAATCGCCGAGGCCTGCACCTTGTTCAGCGAGAGGAAAATACTGCCCAGCGCCGAGCCGGTCAGCGCCGCGTAGAACGGAAACTTGAAGCGCAGGTTGACGCCGAACATCGCCGGCTCGGTGATGCCGAAGTAGGCGGAAATCGCCGAGGTGGACGCCATGCTCTTGTCCCGTGCATTGCGGCTCATGTAGAACACGCCGAGCGCCGCGCTGCCCTGGGCCAGGTTGGACATGACGATCATCGGCCAGATAAAGGTGCCGCCCTGGGTGGAGATCAGTTGCAGGTCCACGGCGAGGAACATGTGGTGCATGCCGGTGATCACCAGCGGTGCATACAGCAGACCGAAGATTGCGCCGCCGACCATCGGCGCCAGGTCAAACAGAGTGACCACGCCTTCGGTGATCAGGATGCCGAGGTGGCGGGTCACCGGGCCGATGATCGCCAGCGCCAGTACGCCGGTGACGACGATGGTAGTGATCGGCACCACCAGCAACTGAATGGCATTCGGCACCCGTGCCCGCAGCCATTTCTCAATCACGCTCATCACGTAGGCGGCCAGCAGGATCGGCAGGATCTGGCCCTGGTAGCCGACCTTCTCGATCTTGAACCAGCCGAAAATATCGAAGTACGGCAGGCTCTGGCCGTCGAGGCCGGCGACCGCCTTGCCGTAGTTCCAGGCGTTGAGCAGATCGGGGTGCACCAGCATCAGGCCGAGGACAATGCCGAGGATTTCACTGCCACCAAAGCGCTTGGCCGCCGACCAGCCCACCAGTGCCGGCAGGAACACGAACGAGGTGTTGGCCATCAGGTTGATCAGGCTCCACAGGCCATCCAGGTTCGGATAGGCGTCGAGCAAGGTCTTGTCCGCGATGAACATGCCCTTGGCGCCCATCAGGTTGTTCACCCCCATGAGCAAACCGGCAATGATCAGCGCCGGCAAAATCGGCATGAACACATCGGAGAACACCCGCACCAGGCGCTGCATCGGGTTTATTTTGTCGGCGCTTTTCTGTTTCACGTCCGCGATGGTCGATGCGGCGAGGCCCGTTTGCTCACGCAGTGCGGCGTAGACCTTTTCCACTTCGCCGGGGCCGATCACGATCTGGAACAGGCCGCCGGTGAAGAACGAACCCTTGACCAGGTCGACCTGGTTCAGCTCGCCGCTGTTGGCCAGGCTCGGGTCCTTGAGGGCCAGGCGCAAGCGGGTCACGCAGTGGGCAGCTTGCTCAAGGTTGTCGCTGCCGCCGAGGTTCTTGAGAATCTCGCGGGCAATATTCGGATAGTCGTGGCTCATGCTTGGTATCCACTCTGGTTTTTTTTATTGGGCGGTCATAGGCAGCACGCCGAAGCCAAAAGTACTCGTCTGTACGAGTTAAAGCAATAACTCGTATGTACGAGTTTAAAAATGATTAATTTTCTGTTTTTTGAGTCAGAAATTTCCGAGTTCTACAATGGGTTGCATGGACAAACCCCATCGCTGCCACTAAGGTTCCTGCCTTGAACGCCAACGCGGCACAGAGCCCTTCCCCATGAGTAAATACAACCAGATCTATACCGATCTGCTTGCCAGCATCACCACCGAACGCCTGCAACGCGGCACGCGCCTGCCCTCCGAAACCGAACTGATGGACGCTTACCAGGCCAGCCGTGGCACGGTACGCCGGGCGATCGAGCAATTGCAGGAGCGCGGCTTCGCGCAAAAGATCCACGGCAAGGGCACCTTCGTGCTGTCACCCAACCCCATCGAGTTCCAGCTCGGCGGTATCGTCAGCTTTCGCGAGACCCATGCCGCCCTCGGCGACGACGTCAGTACCGAAGTGGTGGAGTTCAGCCAATTCCCGCTGGAAGGCCCGTTGATGCAACACATTGAGGCCGAAGCTGGCAGCCTGATTACCCGGGTCAAACGGGTGCGGCGGATCGACGGCAAACGGGTGATCCTCGACATCAACCACTTCGTCGCCGACCTGATACCGGGGCTGGATCGGGAGATTGCCGAGCAGTCGATCTATGCGTTTATCGAACAGACCTTGCAGCTGCAGATCAGCTATGCCCAGCGCACCATCGAAGCGCTGCCGCGGGGGAAGGACGACCAGACACACCTGGACCTCGAAGGCCAGAGCCATGTGATCGTGGTGAGCAACCAGACGTTTTTGCAGGATGGACGGCAGTTCGAGTACACCGAGTCGCGGCATACGCTGGATAAGTTTTACTTTTCGGATATTGCGCGGCGGTAGACAAACGCCAGAAACACAAAACCCCGGCACCAGGCCGGGGTTTTGTTATTCAGCGCTCACCTGCTACCGCAGGTTCACTCCCACTCAATCGTCGCCGGCGGCTTGCTCGACACGTCATAAGTCACGCGCGAAATACCTTCGATCTCATTGATGATACGACCGCTGACAGTCTCCAGCAGTTCGTACGGCAGGTGCGCCCAACGGGCGGTCATGAAGTCGATGGTTTCCACCGCACGTAGGGCAACAACCCAGGCGTAACGACGACCATCGCCTACGACACCAACCGACTTGACTGGCTGGAACACTACGAACGCCTGGCTGACCTTGTGATACCAGTCGGCCTTGCGCAGTTCTTCGATGAAGATGTGGTCGGCGCGACGCAGCAGGTCGGCGTATTCCTTCTTCACTTCACCGAGGATCCGCACGCCCAGGCCCGGGCCCGGGAATGGGTGGCGGTAGACCATGTCGTACGGCAGGCCCAATTCCAGGCCCAGACGACGGACTTCGTCCTTGAACAGTTCGCGCAGTGGTTCTACCAGCTTGAGGTTCATTTCCTCAGGCAGGCCGCCCACGTTGTGGTGGGACTTGATCACGTGGGCCTTGCCGCTCTTGGCGCCGGCCGATTCGATCACGTCCGGGTAGATGGTGCCCTGGGCGAGGTACTTGATGTTGTCCAGTTTGTTGGACTGGGCATCGAATACGTCGATGAAGGTGCGACCGATGATCTTGCGCTTCTTCTCCGGGTCGGACTCGCCGGCCAGGTTGTTCAGGAACTGATCTTCAGCGTTGGCGCGGATCACCTTGACGCCCATGTTCTCGGCGAACATGGCCATCACTTGCTCACCTTCGTGCAGGCGCAGCAGGCCGTTGTCGACGAAGACGCAGGTCAGTTGGTCGCCGATGGCCTTGTGCAGCAGCGCCGCAACCACGGAGGAGTCAACGCCGCCGGACAGGCCCAGCAGGACGTTGTCGGTGCCGACCTGGGCACGTACGTTGGCGATGGCGTCTTCAGCGATCTTCGACGGGGTCCACAGGGCTTCGCACTGGCAGATGTCGAGGATGAAGCGCGACAGGATGCGACCGCCTTGCTTGGTGTGGGTCACTTCCGGGTGGAACTGCACGCCGTAGTAGCCGCGCTCGTCGTTGAACATGCCGGCAATCGGGCAGCTCGGGGTGCTGGCCAGGATGTGGAAGTCTTCCGGCATCCTGGTGACCTTGTCACCGTGGCTCATCCATACGTCGAGGCCAAACAGGCCGTCGGCGTCGATGTGGTCTTCGATGCCGTCCAGCAGGCGGCTCTTGCCGACCACGTCGACACGGGCGTAACCGAATTCACGCAGCTCGGAACCTTCAACCTTGCCGCCCAGCTGCTCGGCCATGGTCTGCATGCCGTAGCAGATACCGAAGACCGGCACGCCCAGGTCAAACACCGCCTGCGGGCAACGCGGGCTGTTGGCTTCGTGCACGGACTCGGGGCCGCCGGCGAGAATGACGCCTTTTGGAGCGAATTCGCGAATCGCTTCGTCGTCCATGTCGAACGGATGCAGTTCGCAGTACACGCCGATTTCACGCACGCGGCGGGCGATCAGCTGGGTGTACTGGGAACCGAAGTCGAGGATCAGGATGCGGTGGGCGTGAATGTCGAGGGCCATGAGATCAGTCTCGTCTAATGAATCAGAAACAACTCGGGGCTGAATAAGACAGCCCCGGTTACTTAACTATTTGCTGGAAACATCAACCTACGCGGTAGTTTGGCGCTTCCTTGGTGATCTGTACGTCGTGGACGTGGGACTCGGCCATGCCGGCACCGGTGATCCGCACGAACTCAGGCTTGGTGCGCATTTCTTCGATGTCGGCGCTGCCGGTGTAACCCATCGAGGAACGCAGGCCGCCCATCAGTTGATGGATGATGGCGCTCAGGGTGCCCTTGTACGGAACACGCCCTTCAATGCCTTCCGGTACCAGCTTCTCGGCGCCCGCGGAGGAGTCCTGGAAGTAGCGGTCGGAAGAGCCTTGAGCCTGGGACATGGCGCCCAGGGAACCCATGCCGCGGTAAGCCTTGTACGAACGACCCTGGAACAGTTCGATCTCGCCCGGCGCTTCTTCAGTACCGGCGAACATCGAGCCCATCATCACGCAGGAAGCACCGGCGACGATGGCCTTGGACAGGTCACCGGAGAAACGGATGCCGCCGTCGGCGATCAACGGTACGCCAGTGCCTTCAAGGGCAGCGGCGACGTTGGCGATGGCGCTGATTTGCGGCACGCCTACACCGGCCACGATACGGGTGGTGCAGATCGAGCCAGGGCCGATACCGACCTTGACCGCATCAGCACCGGCTTCGGCCAGGGCCTTGGCGGCAGCGCCGGTGGCAATGTTGCCGCCGATCACTTGCACGTCAGGGAAATTCTGTTTGACCCAGCGAACGCGGTCGATCACGCCTTTGGAGTGACCGTGGGCAGTGTCGACCACCACCACGTCAACACCGGCAGCCACCAGGGCCGCTACACGGTCACCGGTGTCTTTGCCGGTACCGACCGCAGCGCCTACGCGCAGACGACCCTGATCGTCCTTGCTGGCCAGCGGGTAAGCCTTGGCTTTTTCGATGTCGTTGACGGTCATCATGCCCTTGAGGGCGAATTTGTCGTCGACGATCAGTACGCGTTCGATGCGGTGCTTGTGCAGCAGCTCGCGCACATCGTTCTTGTCGGCGCCTTCCTTGACAGTAACGAGGCGCTCTTTAGGCGTCATCACTTCACGGACGGTGACTTCAAGGCGGTTCTCGAAACGCACGTCACGGGAAGTGACGATGCCGACCAGGTCGCCATCGTGCAGCACCGGAACGCCGGAGATGTTGTGCAGGCGGGTCAGGTCGAACAGGTCACGAACGGTGGCATCGGCCTCGATGGTGATCGGGTCCTTGACCACACCGGCTTCGTAACGCTTGACCTTGCGAACTTCGGCAGCTTGCTGCTCGATGGTCATGTTCTTGTGGATGATGCCGATGCCGCCTTCCTGAGCCATGGCGATTGCCAAACGGGCTTCAGTGACGGTGTCCATGGCAGCGGAAACCAGAGGAATATTCAGCTCGATGCCACGGGTTAGGCGGGTCTTGAGACTGACTTCGTTAGGAAGCACCTCGGAATAACCGGGCACTAGGAGAATGTCGTCGAATGTCAGAGCTTCTTGGCTGATACGCAGCATCGCGGGGGCTCCCGAGCGGGAAAATGGAAGCGCGCCATTATAGTCAGACACCCCCTCGGGTTCAATGTAAAACTCTGACAAACTTGGTAATACTGATAGATGGATGATTTTTGCAGCGCTGATCGTTCCCACGCTCTGCGTGGTAACGCCGCTTTGGACGCTCCGCGTCCTGGCCAGGGCGACGCGGAGCGTCACGGGAAGCGTTCCCACGCGGGAGCGTGGGAACGCTCACATCGAATTAAAGTTCGACTTTGACCCAGCTCATCTTCTGGTCCAGCCAGTCGGCAAATTCGTCGATAAAACTCTGCTTGAACCCCGCCTCCGCCCAGTTATTGAAGATGAATCCCAGGTTGGAAAAGCCGCATTCCTGCAGGAACAGGAAACCGTTGATGTCGTCCTCATGCCCACACAGCGGGCAGGTGAAGTTATCGGTGTGGCCGGGCATCCAGTCTTCCAGGCTTTCGAACAGGGCTTCGCCGACTTCCTTGAGGCACTCGGGACAGCCGGCCTCTTCCAGGAAGCCTTTGGCCGGGGTGTAGATGCAGCGCTTGTAGATGATCTCCAGGCCGTTGATCGGCTCGTTGAACGGCAGCGCGTCGGGGTGCAGCACCACGGCGCGGGCACCGTCGGCCAGGGCATAGCCCATGCGGTTGCCGGTGCGCCCGCAGGTGGTGAGTTCTTCCTTGACGATGTTCTTGCGCACCAGCCAGCGCACGATCGCCCGGGCGCGGGGTTCGTGGACGGGTAGCGTGGAGATTTTCGGGACAAGGATGCTTTGGGAATTCATGGGAGTCCTGCGGCGTGGCTACTGGCGCCTTCGCGAGCAAGCCCGCTCCCACAGGGGGAATGCGTTCCAAATGTGGGAGCGGGCTTGCTCGCGAAGAGGCCCTGAAGGCTGGCAGCTTAATCCCTGAAACAATCAGGTCAAGTACTCAAGTAACGGGCAATCAAGGCAATGCCACTGGCCAGCACCAGCCAGGTCACCAACCGCACAAACGCCTCGCGGGACATGCGCAGGGTCAACCGCCGCCCCGCCCACAGCCCGAGCGCCATGGCCGGCAACAGGCACACCGCCAACATCAACAAGGGTAGCTCGGCATACACGCCCGCGATCAGAAACAGGCTCAGGCGCACCACCGTGCTGCAACTGATCAACGCACTCTGGGTCGCCCGCGCGCCATCCTTGGGCAATCGGCTGTTGAGGTAGATCGCATACAGAAAGCCGCCACTGCCAAACAACGCGCCAAACAGCCCGCCGACAACCCCCATGGGAATCGCCCAGCCGGCTGCCATCTGCGTGGGCTTGGCCTTCACCGCCAGGCTGTAGATCGCATAGGCGCTGATAAACAGCCCCATCAACAGCAGCAATAAATCAGAGTGCAGGTTGAGCAGGAAGATCACCCCAAGGGTGCAGCCAATCGCCATGCACGGCAGTAGCCTGAACAACTCCGGTTTCACCACATCCCGGCGCGATTGCAGAAGGTTGCCGAAGGCCGCGACAAAATCCAGCAGCACCAGCAAGGGGATGATCTTCGACAGCGGCATGAACAGAATCAGGATCGGCCCCGCCACCAATGCGGTACCAAAGCCTGCAATGCCGAACACGATATACGCCAGGGCAATCGCCACGCCTATCACCAGCCAGTCCACACCGCCAAACGACCAATGACTCAACAGCTCGACCGGACTCATGACGTATTCCTTATTAGAGATGGCCATCACTTTAGCCATTGGCAAGCGTTGCGACTAATATCTTCAAAGCCCATCACTCATCTCGAAAAGGCATGACTTGTGATTTCCACCCGGCAATTGCGTTACTTCGTCGAAATCGCCGAGAGCGGCAGCTTCAGCGCAGCGGCCGAGCGGCTGTTTGTGGCGCAATCGGCACTGAGCCGGCAGATCAAGGAGCTGGAAAACCTGCTGCAAACGCCGCTGTTTGAACGCACTGCGCGCCAGCCACGGCTGACGGCTGCGGGCGAGGCTTTTTATCCGCGGGCACGCAACCTGCTGGGCGAACTGCTCAAGGCCAGTGAGATGGCGACGCAAGTGGGCAATGGACAGCTCGGCACGCTGCGGATGAGCCATTCGAGCACGGTGCCGATGAGTGGCCGCCTGCTGCGCGGCATCGGTGCCTGGCTGGAACGATGCCCGGGCGTATCGATGGACATCGCCAAACTGTCCTCCGAAGCCCAGTTGGAAGAAATCGCCGACGGCCGACTGGAGGTCGGGCTGTTGCGCTTACCGGTGTTGCGCCAGCGCGAAGGCGTGCGCATCGTGCCTTTATATAGCGAGCGACTGTTGCTGGCCGTGCCGCCGAACCACCGGTTGGCCGGGCACACATCCGGTATCGATTTGGCGCAACTGAAGAACGAAGCGTTTATCTCGATCCCTCACCCCCAGCGCGGAGGGCTGAGTTACCTGTCAGCCGAGTTGTGCATGCGTGCAGGATTTTTCCCCAAGGCGGCGCGGGTGATGTCGCGCAAGACCACGCAGCTACAGCTGATCCAGGCCGGATTCGGAATCGCCTTGCTGCCGGAGTCGATGCGGGACATTGCGCCGGCCAACATCCATTTTTTACCCCTGGCCGATCCCGATTGCCAAAGCACCGTCGCCCTCGCCTGCCAGCAAACGCCGAGCGCGCTGGTGGAGCAGTTCTGTCAAACCCTGCACGAATGCCTATAAACTGCCGCCCATGATTAAAGATCCCTTTGCCCGTCTGGGCCTGGACCGCGAAGTCCTGACTGTCAGCCAGCTCAACGGCCGCGCGCGGGTGTTGCTGGAAGACGTGTTCACCAATATCTGGGTCGAAGGCGAGATCTCCAACCTCGCTCGCCCGGCCTCCGGCCACGTGTATTTCACCCTCAAGGACAGTGGCGCCCAGGTGCGTTGTGCGCTGTTCCGGCAGAACGCCGCCCGGGTGCGCCAGGCGTTGAAAGACGGCCTGGCGGTGAAGGTACGTGGCAAGGTCTCGCTGTTTGAGGGCCGTGGCGACTATCAGCTGATTCTCGACACGGTGGAGCCGGCCGGTGACGGCGCACTGCGCCTGGCCTTCGACGCGCTGAAGGAAAAACTCAGCGCCGAAGGCCTGTTCAGTGTCGAGCGCAAGGTGCCGCTGCCCGCACACCCACGGCGCATCGGGATTATCAGCTCGCCCACCGGTGCGGTGATTCGCGACATCATCAGCGTGTTCCGTCGCCGGGCGCCCAACGTGGAACTGACGTTGATCCCGACAGCCGTACAAGGTCGTGAAGCCGTGGCGCAGATCGTCCGCGCACTGAAGCTGGCCGATGCACGCGGCTTCGACGCGCTGATCCTGGCCCGTGGCGGCGGCTCGCTGGAAGACCTCTGGTGCTTCAACGAAGAAGCCGTGGCGCGTGCGGTGGACGCCTGCGTGACGCCCATCGTCAGCGCCGTTGGCCATGAGACCGATGTGTCGATCAGCGACTTTGTCGCCGACGTACGCGCCCCAACGCCTTCCGCCGCTGCCGAGCTGTTGGCGCCGGACTCCAGCCACCTGACTCGCCAGGTAGAGAACCTGCACCGCCGCCTGGTGATGCTGATGCGCAACCGCCTGACCCACGACCGCCTGCGCCTGGAAGGCATGGCTCGTCGCCTGCGTCACCCGGGCGAGCGCCTGCGCCAACAGGCCCAGCGCCTGGATGACCTGGACATGCGCCTGCGGCGTGCCTTCGAGCGCAGCCTCAACACCCGTCGCGAGCGTTTGATCCGCCTGGAAACCCGCCTCGCCGGCCAACACCCCGGCCGCCAACTGGCGCTGTTGCGCCAGCGCCTGGACAGCCTTGCCGAACGCCTGCCCCGTGCCATGCGCGAAGGCCTCAAGGCCCGTCGCCTGCAACTGCAAAGCCAGGTGCAGACGCTGCACGTGGTCAGCCCGCTGGCGACGCTTGGACGCGGCTACAGCATCTTGCTCGACGAACGCGGCCAGGCGATTCGCAACGCCGCGCAAACCCACACCGGCCAGCGCCTGACCGCGCGCCTCGGTGAAGGCCAATTGCAGGTACGGGTGGAAGACAACCACCTGACGCCCGTCACCCTCTCGTTACTGGATTGATTGATGCCACGCTTTTTAAGTTTGTTGATGCTGCTGTGCCTGACCTTTAACGCCCATGCCGACAGCTACATCACCCGCCTGCTGAACAAGCCGGTGCCCGGTGGCGTGGCGGTGGTCGACCTCGGCACTTCGGCCACGGCGCCCAAAGCCACCTACATGAACCGCCCAGTGCTGGTGGTGAAGGAGCAAAACAACTGGTTGGCGATTGTGGGCATCCCGCTGACGGTCAAGCCCGGCACCCAACGCATCACCAGCGGCAGCCAGAACCTGCCGTTTGTCGTGGGCTTCAAGAAATACCCCGAGCAGCACATCACCCTGAAGAACAAGAGCCAGGTGAACCCGGACCCGGCGCAACTCAAGCGCATCGAAGGCGAGCTGGCGGTCCAGCTCAAGGCGTATCGCAGTTTCAGCCCGAACACGCCGAGCAACCTGCTGCTGGACAAGCCGGTGAACGGGCCGCTGTCGAGCAAGTTCGGCGTACGACGTTTCTTCAATGGCGAGGAGCGGAATCCGCATTCCGGCCTGGACTTTGCCGTGGGCGCCGGCACGCCGATCAAGACCCCGGCAGCGGGCAAGGTGATCCTGACCGGCAACTACTTCTTCAACGGCAACACCGTGTTTGTCGACCATGGCCAGGGCTTTATCAGCATGTTCTGCCATATGTCGAAGATTGATGTGAGCGTGGGCCAGCAACTGGCTCGTGGTGCAGTGGTGGGCAAGGTCGGTTCCACCGGCAGGGCGACCGGGCCGCATATGCATTGGAACATCAGCCTGAACGACGCACGGGTGGATCCGGCGATCTTTATCGGCGCGTTTCAGCCCTGATGCTCAATTGCGCACCCGGCAAAGGGTGCGCAAACAAAACAACCCCGCGCACAATTCTCAACCATAAAATCTCGTTTTCCTCAGCAATAGCAGAACTTCTCTCAATTTTTTCCGACTGCTTGCCATCTTTCACCCCGGCGGTTAGGGTTGGACCTATGAAAACCTCTCACACCCTCATTCAGCTCCGCCAGCACCGCAGCCTGTGCCTAGTCAGCGCACGACTGCCAGGCTGAATCGATCTGCCTCGTCTTCCGCTTTATCCCCAATAACAGTTTTACGGCAGGCCGCCTTTTCTCGGCCCCTAGACAAAGGATTTCCCGATGAGCATGCTCAAAGACCCGTCTTCGAAGTACCGCGCGTTCCCGACCATTGATATCCCGGACCGCACCTGGCCTTCGAAAACCATCACCACCGCGCCGATCTGGTGCAGTTCCGACCTGCGCGACGGCAACCAGTCGCTGATCGAACCGATGGACGCGGTGAAAAAGCTGCGTTTCTGGAAGACCCTGGTGGCCGTCGGTGTGAAGGAAATCGAAGCCTCCTTCCCGGCTGCGTCGCAAACCGATTTCGACTTCGTGCGCACCCTGATCGAAGACAATCACATCCCCGAGGACACCACCATCCAGGTGCTGACCCAGGGCCGTGAAGACTTGATCGCACGCACCTTCGAATCCCTGCGCGGGGCGAAGAAAGCCATCGTTCACTTGTACAACGCCACCTCGCCGTCGTTCCGCCGCATCGTGTTCAACCAGGACAAGGACGGCATCAAGGCCATCGCGGTCAACGCGGCCAAGCTGTTCGTCAAATACGCCGCCCAGCAGCCGGAAACCCAGTGGACCTTCGAATACTCGCCAGAGACGTTCAGCGCCACTGAGCTTGAGTTCGCCAAGGAAGTCTGTGACGCGGTGATCGAGGTCTGGAACCCGACGCCTGAGCACAAGGTGATCCTCAACCTGCCAGCCACCGTCGAGTGCGCCACCCCGAACATCTATGCCGACCAGATCGAGTGGTTCGGTCGTCATATCAACCGTCGCGACAGCGTGATCATCAGCCTGCACACCCACAACGACCGTGGCACCGGCGTAGCCGCCACCGAGTTGGGCCTGATGGCCGGCGCCGACCGTGTCGAAGGCTGCCTGTTCGGCAACGGCGAGCGTACCGGTAACGTCGACCTGGTCACCGTGGCCTTGAACATGTACACCCAGGGCCTCGACCCTCAGCTGGACTTCTCCGACATCGACGGTATTCGCAAAGTTGTCGAAGAGTGCAACCAGATCCCGGTGCACCCGCGTCACCCGTACGTCGGCGACCTGGTTCACACCGCCTTCTCCGGCTCCCACCAGGACGCGATCCGCAAGGGCTTCACCCAGCAGAAAGACGACGCCTTGTGGGAAGTGCCGTACTTGCCGATCGACCCGGCCGACATCGGCCGCAGCTACGAGGCGGTGATTCGCGTCAACAGCCAGTCGGGCAAAGGCGGCATCGCCTACCTGCTGGAGCAGGAATACGGCATCAGCTTGCCGCGCCGCATGCAGATCGAGTTCAGCCAGGTGGTACAGGCCGAAACCGACCGAGTGGGCCTGGAGATGACCGCCGCGCAGATCTACAGCTTGTTGCAGCGTGAATACCTGCAAGCCAACATTCCTTACGCGCTGGTCAGCCATCGCTTGCAGGAAGAGAACGGCAACAGCTCGGTGGAAGTTGAAGTCTCCGGCAAGGGCCAGGGCGAAACCAACCTGCGCTGGCACGGCAAGGGCAACGGCGCCCTGGAAGCGCTGGTGGCCGGGCTGCCGATTGGTGTGGAGATCATGGATTACAACGAACATGCGATTGGTGCCGGCACCAATGCCAAGGCAGCGGCCTACATCGAGCTGCGAGTGAACGGTGAGCGTCCGGTGCATGGCGTGGGCATTGATGAAAACATCACCACGGCGAGCTTCAAGGCGGTGTTCAGCGCGCTGAACCGCTCGTTGAGCCAGCTGGAAGCGAAAGCGGCATAAACACGACCGCTGAAATGCGAAAGGCCCCGGGACGAGAATCCAGGGGCCTTTTTATTGGAATTTGTGGTGATTTTAAGGGCCGCTTCGCGAGCAAGCCCGCTCCCACATTTTGACCGCGTTCTTTCAGGTAGCGCAGGACGAATGTGGGAGCGGGCTTGCTCGCGAAGGCAATCTATAAGGCGGCGAAAATCCTTCAGGTGAACTCGAAGCTGTCCGCATCCAGGTTCGCAGGGAAGCGTGTGCGGTACTCCGCCAATTCCGCTGCGTCCAGGCACACCTGGAACACCCCGTCCGCCTCCCCTGCGCTCAGCAGGCTTTCGCCCTGGAAGTCCACGACCTGGCTGTCGCCGGTGTAGGCAAAGCCCTTGCCGTCCGTGCCCACCCGATTCACCGCCGCCACGTAGCACAGGTTTTCAATGGCCCGTGCCGGCAGCAGACGGTTCCAGTGCTGGCGACGTGCGCCCGGCCAGTTGGCGGTGTACAGCAGCAAGTCAGTGTCCTGGGCGTCACGACTCCACACCGGGAATCGCAGGTCGTAGCAGATCAACGGACGAATCCGCCACCCCTTGAGTTCGAACTGCACCTGGCGCTCGCCGGGGGTGTAGTGGTCGTGTTCACCGGCCATACGGAACAGGTGACGCTTGTCGTAGTGCAACACCTCACCATCCGGTCGCGCCCACAGCAGGCGGTTGCGGTGGCTGCCATCGGCGGCCTGGATGATCACGCTGCCGGTGATCACCGCGTTGTACTTCTTCGCCTGGGCCTGCAGCCATTGATGGGTGGGGCCGTTTTCAGGCTCGGCGAGGGTTTCCGATTCCATCGAGAAACCGGTGGTGAACATCTCCGGTAGCACGATCAGGTCGGCACCCTTGGCCTGCTCCAGCAACAGTTCAAAATGCTCCAGGTTGGCCTGGCGGTCGTGCCAGGCCAGGGTGGTTTGCACCAGGGCGATGTTCAGGTTGGGCAGTGCACTCAGATCACGCATAGTTTCTCGGCTGCTTGACGCAGCGTCTCCTCGCGTTTGGCAAAGCACAGTCGCACCAGGCGCTGGCCTTGCGGTGGGTTCTGGTAGAACACCGAGACCGGGATGGTCGCAACGCCGTGTTCGCGGGTCATCCACAGCGACATGGCGACGTCATCCAGGTCCGGGCGAATCTGTGAGTAATCCACCAATTGAAAGTAGGTACCGGCCACCCGGGTAAAGCTGAAACGCGACGGTTCCAGCAGGTCGCAGAACAGGTCGCGCTTGGCTTGATAAAAAGCCGGCAGCTCCTCGACGTGTTCCGGGTGTTCGGCCATGAAGTCTGCCAAAGCGTACTGCAACGGGGTCACGCCGCAAAAGTTGACATATTGATGCACCTTGCGCAGCTCGGCGCTGAGGGCTGGCGGCGCGACCACGTAGCCGGTTTTCCAGCCGGTGACGTGGTAGGTCTTGCCGAACGAACTGACCACAAACGCACGCTGATACAGCTCTTCGTGGGCCAACACGCTGACGTGGGGCACACCGTCGAACACCAGGTGCTCGTAGACCTCGTCGCTGACCAGGTAGATGTCGCGGTCGCGGATCAACTCGGCCAACTGGTCCAGCTCGGCACGGCTGATCAGGGCACCGGTGGGGTTATGCGGGCTGTTGAGGATGATCATGCGGGTGCGCGGCGACAGCGCAGCGCGCAGTTGCTCGAAGTCCAGGGCGAAATCATCCAGGCCCAGTTGCACGTGTACGCAGCGACCGCCTGCCAGTTCCACAGAAGGCTCGTAGCTGTCGTAGGCCGGATCGAACACGATGACTTCATCACCGCTGCGGATCACCGCCTGGATCGCACAGAAGATCGCTTCAGTGGCGCCTGGGGTGATGGTCACTTCGCTGTCGGCATTCACCGTTGCGCCATAGCTGCGGGCGATCTTGGCCGCCACTTGCTGGCGCAGTACCGGCAGGCCGGTCATCGGGGCGTATTGGTTATGGCCCAGGGCAATGTGTCTGCCCACTCCATCGAGCAACTCCTGGGGCCCGTTAAAGTCGGGAAAGCCCTGGGACAGGTTGAGCGCACCGGTTTCGGCAGCGAGTTGCGACATGGTGGTGAAGATGGTGGTGCCGACATTCGGCAGCTTGCTGGTGATCATCGGTGCGCCCCTTGCGGTGAGCCCCAAGTTTTAAGCTGCATGCCGCGAAGGGTCAACCGCCAGGCACAAAAAAAGGGCTCCGAAAGAGCCCTTTTTCAACCGATCAGGATCAGCGCTTGTCGCGGCGCTTTTTGTCGGCCTTCTTGTGGTGCGTCATCATCCGGCGCTTTTTGTTTACCTGGCGGTCGGTGAGGCTGTTCTTGTTACCTTCGTACGGGTTCTCGCCACCCTTGAACTCGATACGGATCGGCGTACCGACCAGTTTCAAGACGCGGCGGTAGGTATTTTCCAGGTAACGCACGTAGGACTTCGGCACCTTCTCCAGCTGGTTACCGTGAATCACGATAATCGGCGGGTTGGCACCACCCAAGTGAGCGTAGCGCAGCTTGATCCGACGGTTGTTGACCATCGGCGGCGCGTGCTCGCTGACCGCATCTTCAAGAATCTGGGTCAGGCGGTTGGTCGGCCAGCGGGTAACCGCGGACTTGAACGAGTTCTGCACCGAGGCGTAGAGGTTACCCACGCCGGTACCGTGCAGTGCCGATATAAAGTGGATATCGGCAAACTCGACGAAGAACAGGCGACGCTGCAGCTCGACCTTGACGTAGTCGCGCTCGCTCGGCGTCATGCCGTCCCACTTGTTGATCGCAATCACCAGGGCGCGACCGGCTTCCAGGGCAAAGCCCAGCAAGTTCAGGTCGTGGTCTACCACGCCTTCGCGGGCGTCCATGACGAAGATCACTACGTTGGCGTCTTTGATCGCCTGCAGGGTTTTCACCACGGAGAACTTTTCAACTTCTTCGTGGATCTTGCCGCGCTTGCGCACACCGGCAGTGTCGATCAGCGTGTACTTCTCGTCGTTACGCTCGAACGGGATGTAGATGCTGTCGCGAGTGGTGCCCGGCTCGTCATAGACGATTACCCGGTCTTCACCGAGCATGCGGTTGACCAGGGTCGACTTGCCGACGTTCGGACGGCCGATGATCGCGATCTTGATACCGTCTTTTTCGCTTGGGCCAGGAATGCGCTTGGCTTCCTCGCCTTCGGCAACGATTTCTTCTTCGCCTTCGACTTCATCCACGTCATCACGCGGGAAGTCGCGCAGGGCGATTTCCAGCATCTGGGTGATGCCGCGACCGTGGGCACCGGCGATCGGGATCGCATCGCCCAGGCCCATCGGGCTGAACTCGGCGCGGGCCATTTCAGGATCGATATTGTCGATCTTGTTGGCCACCACGTAGGAACGCTTGTTGCGCTTGCGCAGGTGCTCGCCAATCATCTGGTCTGCAGCGGTGTAGCCCGCGCGGGCGTCCACCAGGAACAACACGACATCAGCTTCTTCAATGGCCAGCAGCGACTGCTCGGCCATCTTTTCGTCCATGCCATGCTCGTCACCGGAGATACCACCGGTGTCGACAATAATGTAGGAGCGCCCTTGCCACTTTGCCTCACCGTATTGGCGATCACGGGTCAGACCGGACAAGTCGCCGACGATGGCGTCGCGAGTCCTGGTCAGGCGGTTGAACAAGGTGGACTTGCCGACGTTCGGTCGGCCCACCAGGGCGATTACGGGAACCATGCGGCTCTCCACTTCGTTATTTCAGAAAATACAAAAGCCGCTGCAAGGCAGCGGCTGGTGCTCGGGGCAGCGCTCGAAAGCGCCGCATGCCCTGCCGAAGCAGGGCCGCCTGGGAATTACCCCAAGCATAGTCAAACCATTACTTGATGGTCAGCGCTTCCAGTTTGCCACTGTTGCCATACACGTAAAGCATGTTACCTACCACCAGCGGACGGGCACGCAGGCCGTCGCTGTCGATACGTTCGCGACCCACGAAGCGACCGTCCACCTGGCTCAGCAGGTGCAGGTAACCTTCAAAGTCGCCTACCGCTACGTAGCTGGAGAACACTTCCGGTGCCGACAACTGACGGCGGGCCAGGGAGTCGTTGCTCCACAATGCAGTGGTGGAACGCTCGTCGACGCTTTCAACGGTGCCGGACGCCAGGCTTACGTAGACGCTGCCAAACCCTTGGGCGACACCGGCGTAGCTGGAAGCATCACGCTGCCAGTTGATCCGGCCGCTCTGCACGTCCAGCGCCGCAACACGGCCCTGATAAGTAGCGACGTAAAGGGTATCACCCGACAGCAGCAAGCCACCGTCGATGTCCACTACGCGGTCCAGTTCCGAACGACCTTGAGGAATCGCGACCCGGGTTTCCCAGGCCGGCACGCCGTTCTGGGTGTCCAGGGCGACCACTTTACCGGTCGACAGGCCTGCCAGTGCCAGGTTGCTGGTTACAACCGGACCGCTGGTACCGCGCAAGGTCAGGACCGCCGGCGTGCTGTCATACAACCAGCGCTGGTTACCAGTGGCGGCGTCGAGGCCGATCACACGGTCATCCTGGGTCTGCACGACAACTACGTCACCGTTGGTAGCAGGCGGCGAGAGCACTTCACTGGTCACGCGAGCGCGCCATTTCTCTTCACCGGTGCTCGAATCCAGTGCCACGACGTCGCCTTTCAGCGTGCCGAGCATCACCAGGCCAGAACCCACGCCAACGGCGCCGGACACAGGCAGTTCGAGGTCTTTCTTCCACTTGACGTCGCCGTTCATGCGATCCATGGAGACCACAACACCGGTGGAATCAGCGGCGTAGATAGTGTCACCGTCGATCGCCGGGACCATCAGGTTGTACAGATCGCCCTGACCGTCACCAATGGAGCGGCTCCACTGCTTTTGCAGGACCACTTCTTCCTTGAAGCTGGTCAGCTCGGCCGGAGGCAGTTCTTTTTTGCTGTTGCTGCTGCAACCCGCGGCCAAAACGGCCAGAGCCAGCAATGCTGCATGTTTCCAACGGATCACGTCACGCATCCCCTTTGGCCAAGTCGTCGAGCTTGATTTGTAAGCCACCGACCGCCGCTTCATCAGACAGCGCCGCCTTGGCTTTTTGGTACGCAGCATTGGCTTCGTCGGTACGACCCAATTGGACCAGGAGGTCGCCCTTGAGCTCTTCACGAGTGGCCAGGAATGCCTTGTCAGCATCGCCGTCGAGCAGTTTCAGTGCTTCGTCGGCCTTGTTCTGTGCCGCCAGTACCTGAGCCAGACGCTGACGTGCGATTTCACCCAGTGTCGGGTTGGCCGGCTTGTCGGTGATGGCTTTCAGCTCGGAGGCGGCGTCATCCAGCTTGCCGTTGTCGACCGCAACTTTTGCGACGAACAGGCTGCCGTATTGCGCGTAGGTGCTACCGCCGAATTCGCTCTTCAGCTTGCCGGCCAGGTCTGCAACCTGGGCCAGGTCAGGCTTGCCGTTTGGCGTCAGCGTGGTTTCCAGCAGTTGCTGATAGATAATCGAGGCGCCTTGCGACTGGTTAGCCTGATACTTGTGCCAGGCTTGCCAGCCGAACACCACTACTAAAGCCAGCAAGCCGCCAGTGACCAGGGGCTTGCCGTTGCGCTGCCACCAGTCTTTGAACTCGGCCAGCTGGTCATCATCAGTACTCGACACCCCAATACTCCTTAATCGCTAAATCGGCTGTTTGACAGCTTCAACCCTGCACGATGCAGGTGGCCAGGTGCGCTGCAAGCGCATCAAAGGCAATGCTTTGTTGTTCACCCTGACCACGCAGGGGTTTGAAACTTACCACTTGCTGGGCCAACTCATCATCACCCAGGATCAGTGCATACAACGCACCGCTCTTGTCGGCTTTCTTGAACTGGCTTTTGAAGCTGCCGGCGCCGGCATTGACTTGCAGGCGCAGGTTCGACAGTTGGTCGCGCAGTTTCTCGCTCAGGGCCAGGGCAGCCAGTTCGGCCGCCTCGCCAAAGGCACAGAAATACACGTCCACCTGACGGGAGATTTCTTCGGGAACCTGCTCCAGGGTTTCCAGCAGCAGGATCAGCCGCTCGATGCCCATGGCAAAACCTACGCCGGTGGTCGGCTTGCCGCCCATCTGCTCGACCAGGCCGTCGTAACGACCACCGGCACACACCGTGCCCTGGGCGCCGAGCTTGTCGGTGACCCACTCGAACACGGTCTTGCTGTAGTAATCGAGGCCACGCACCAGTTTCGGGTTGATGACGTAAGGAATACCGGCTGCATCCAGGCGAGCCTTGAGGCCCTCGAAGTGGATACGGGACTCGTCGTCCAGGTAGTCGGCCATTTTCGGCGCGTCCATCAGTACGGCCTGGGTCTCGGCGTTCTTGGTGTCCAGTACCCGCAGCGGGTTGGTTTTCAGGCGGCGCTGGCTGTCTTCGTCCAGCTTGTCCAGGTGGGCCGACAGGAATTCCACCAGGGCTTCGCGGTAGCGGCCCCGGGATTCGCTGGTGCCCAGGCTGTTGAGTTCAAGCTTGACCGCATCACGGATGCCCAGCATGCCCCACAGGCGCCAGGTCAGCACGATCAGCTCGGCGTCGATGTCCGGACCGTCGAGGTTGAAGACTTCCAGGCCGATCTGGTGAAACTGGCGATAACGGCCTTTCTGCGGACGCTCGTGGCGGAACATCGGGCCGATGTACCAGAGCTTCTGCGGCTGGCCACCGCCGGTGAGGCCATGTTCGAGTACCGCACGCACACACGCGGCAGTACCTTCCGGACGCAGGGTCAGGGAGTCACCGTTGCGGTCTTCGAAGGTGTACATCTCTTTTTCGACGATGTCGGTCACTTCACCGATGGAGCGCTTGAACAGCTCGGTGAACTCGACGATCGGCATGCGGATCTGCTTGTAACCGTAGTTATCCAGCAGGCGCGCGACAGTGCCCTCGAAGTAGCGCCACAGGGGCGTCTGCTCAGGCAGGATGTCGTTCATGCCACGAATGGCTTGCAGAGACTTGCTCACATCAAATCCTTAAATTCGTTCGATCAGCCGCGCGCGATAACCGCTGCGTCAGCTTCGACCTTTTCGGCCGCTTTCTGGCGGATCAGCCGTTCCAGCTCATCCACCAGATTGTCATTCGTCAATTTCTGCGACGGCTTGCCGTCGATGTAAATCAGGTTTGGCGTACCACCGGTCAGGCCCACATGGGCCTCTTTGGCCTCACCCGGCCCGTTGACCACACAGCCGATCACCGCGACATCCAGCGGCACCAGCAGGTCTTCGAGGCGTACTTCCAGTTCGTTCATGGTTTTCACCACGTCGAAGTTCTGCCGCGAGCAGCTCGGGCAGGCAATGAAGTTGATGCCACGGGAACGCAAATGCAGGGATTTGAGAATGTCGTAACCGACTTTCACTTCCTCTACCGGGTCTGCCGCGAGGGAGATGCGAATAGTATCGCCAATCCCGTCGGCCAGCAGCATACCGAGACCCACCGCAGATTTCACTGTGCCTGAGCGTAAACCGCCGGCTTCGGTGATACCCAGGTGCAGCGGCTGGACGATTTCCTTGGCCAGCAGGCGGTACGCTTCTACCGCCATGAACACGTCGGAAGCCTTTACGCTGACCTTGAAGTCCTGGAAATTCAGGCGTTCAAGGTGTTCAACGTGGCGCAGCGCGGACTCGACCAGTGCGGCCGGCGTCGGCTCGCCGTATTTCTTTTGCAGGTCTTTTTCCAGGGAGCCGGCGTTGACGCCGATGCGAATTGGAATCCCGCGATCACGGGCGGCATCCACCACGGCGCGAACCCGGTCTTCACGACCGATGTTGCCCGGGTTGATCCGCAGGCAATCGACGCCCAACTCGGCCACGCGCAACGCGATCTTGTAGTCGAAGTGGATATCGGCGACCAGCGGCACCTTGACCAGTTGCTTGATGCGGCCAAAGGCTTCGGCAGCGTCCATATCCGGTACGGATACACGCACGATGTCGACGCCCGCCGCTTCCAGGCGGTTGATCTGGGCGACAGTGGCCGCCACATCATTGGTGTCGCTGTTGGTCATGCTTTGTACTGCGATGGGGGCATCGCCGCCCACCGGCACCGAGCCGACCCAGATCTTGCGCGATACGCGACGTTTGATTGGAGATTCGCCGTGCATGACTTTATTGTCCCAACTTGAGGCGAGCAGTCTCGCCACTGGTGAACGGCGCCACGTCCACAGGCTGGCCGTTGTAGGCCACTTGCGCGCCACGGGCAAAGCCCAGACGCAGCGTCAAAGGAGGCTTGCCGCCCTGGTCAAGTGTATCTCCCTTACGCTTCAGACCACTGAACAGCACCTTGCCGTTGCCATCGGAGACTTGCGTCCAGCAGTCAGCGACGTAGGTAATTTGTACTCGGCCATCACCGGCGATCAGTACCGGGGTGGTTGGCGCGGAAATCGCCGGGGCGACGGGAGCCGTTGTTGCCGGAGCCTGCGCCGGTACTGCTGGCGTTGCTGGCGTATGAGCTGGAGCAGCAGGCGTCACTGCAACCGCTGGAGCGGGTGCGACGGGTGCCACTGCGGCGGCAGTACCTGCTTCGGGCGCAGGCTGCTCGGCGCTTGGCTCTGCCTCAGGCGCCGCCTGACCCTGGGCCACGGCCTGGTCTTCCGGCTCATCCAACGGATGAATCTGGGTGGTGCCGTCGGCGCTTTCGACTTCGACGTGCTCCATGGCGTTGCTGGACAAGTCCTTGCCACGCTGGGCGGTCTGATCCTGCCACCATACAAAACCACCGCCGATCACGGCGATGAGCAGCAACAGGCTGACAATGCGCAAAATGGTGTGGGAAACCCGCACAGGCTCTTCAATGCGGCCAAGACCATGGACATTGCTGCCCTGGGAATCGGTACCGGTGATTTGGTCGAATTCCTGGACCAATGCAGCCTGGTCGATACCCAGCAACTTGGCGTAGGCGCGGATATAGCCGCGGGCAAAGGTGTGCCCTGGCAGCTTGTCGAATGCGCCAGCTTCAAGGTTGCCCAATGAAGTCGTGGTCAAATTGAGCTTGAGGGCCACTTCTGCCAGCGACCAACCATTGCTTTCGCGGGCCTGACGCAAGGTCTCGCCTGGGTTTCCACGATTAGCTGCTACAACTTCCGGGTGCGCCGCTTTCATCATTGCTCCGACAGGTATTGCTGATATTCCGGCGTACCGGGATAGAGTCGTTCGAGTTGCTGGCCAAAACGTGCGGCCTTGTCGCGTTCTTCATGAACCGTCGCCAGGCGCACACCGAGCAATAGACTACGTGCATTTTGCCCGCTCAGCAGGCTAAAACGCTCGTAATAGTCACGTGCCGGCACATAATGCCTGTCTTCGAAGGACAACTCAGCCATTTCGAGCAAGGCCCGTGGCTGGCGCTGGTTCAGGTGCAGGGCTTTTTCCAGTTGCTGGCGTGCGGTGTCGCGCTGGCCGAGAAGCATTGAGGTCACCCCCAGGTTCTCGAAAACCCGCGAACGCTCAGGATAGAGGGTATCGGCCGCAGCCTGCTGGAAATATTCGGATGCCTGGGCATAACGTTTCTGCGCAAACAAAAAACTGCCGTAGTTATTCAGCAGTCTTGGGTCGCCAGGGCGTGTGGCCAGGGCCTTTTGGAAATATTGATCGGCCAATTCGGGCTCGGCCTGGGCCTGGAACACCAAGGCCAACGCAGCATTGGCGTCGGCGTCGCTGCCATCCAGCTCGAGGGCTTTTTTCAGCGGCACCTTGGCCTGTTCGGTCATCCCTTGCTGCAAGTACCCCAAGCCCAGCTGCACATAGGCAGCTCGCGCTTCGTCACGGCCCTTGCCGGTTTGCAACGGGCTGTCATGGCCCGATGAAACACAGCCAGCCGCGAGGCTGGCAACAAGCAAAAGCAGCGCAAGGCGCAAGGGCATAGAGATCCTCTCTCAGGTTCGAGTCGCGGCGCTTTGCGGCATATCGTCGGCGGCACTCAATTCACGCACGGCGATATAACGTTCGCTGCGACGGGTGCGATCCAGCACCTGTCCTACCAATTGGCCACATGCCGCATCGATGTCTTCGCCGCGGGTGGTGCGCACGGTGACATTGAAGCCTGCATGGTGCAGTTGATCCTGGAAACGGCGGATGGCGTTGTTGCTCGGCCGCTCATAGCCAGAATGGGGAAACGGGTTAAACGGAATCAGGTTGATCTTGCACGGTACGTTCTTGAGCAACTCGATCATCTCGACCGCGTGCTCGACCTTGTCGTTGATGTCCTTGAGCATGGTGTACTCAATGGTCAACACACGCTTTTCGCCCAAGGTCGCCATGTAGCGCTGGCAAGATTCGAGCAGCATCTTAAGCGGATACTTCTTGTTGATCGGCACCAATTGGTTACGCAATGCGTCATTCGGTGCGTGCAGCGACAACGCCAGGGAGACGTCGATGTGCTTGGCCAGCTCATCGATCATCGGTACCACGCCGGAGGTCGACAGGGTCACGCGGCGCTTGGAGATACCGTAGCCCAGGTCGTCCATCATCAGGTGCATGGCCGCGACAACGTTGTCGAAGTTCAGCAGCGGCTCGCCCATGCCCATCATCACCACGTTGGTGATGGCACGGTCGGCGGTCGCCGGGATGCTGCCGAACGATTTATTGGCAATCCACACCTGGCCGATGACTTCGGCGGCGGTGAGGTTGCTGTTGAAACCTTGCTTGCCGGTGGAGCAGAAACTGCAGTCCAGGGCACAGCCTGCCTGGGACGAAACGCACAGAGTGCCGCGTTTGCCCTGGGGAATGTACACGGTCTCGACGCAGCTGCCGGACGCCACGCGCACCACCCACTTACGGGTGCCGTCGGTGGAAATGTCCTCGCTGACCACTTCGGGGCCGCGAACTTCGGCAATGGCCTTGAGCTTGTCGCGCAGGGCCTTGCTGACGTTCGTCATGGCGTCGAAATCATCGACGCCAAGATGGTGAATCCACTTCATTACCTGAGCGGCACGAAAACGCTTCTCCCCGATTGAGTCGAAGAATTTTTCCATTTCCTGTTGAGTCAGACCCAGCAGGTTGGTTTTTGCAGTCAATGTAGTCATGGATTCACCTTCGCTCTTTTAAGCCAATGCTTAGCGAGCGGTTACTTCAGTAGCAGCGAAAAAGTACGAGATTTCGCGGGCAGCAGCGGCTTCGGAGTCCGAACCGTGAACGGCGTTGGCGTCGATCGATTCAGCGAAGTCAGCACGGATGGTGCCGGCAGCAGCTTCTTTAGGGTTGGTAGCGCCCATCAGCTCACGGTTCAGAGCGATAGCGTTTTCGCCTTCCAGAACCTGAACAACAACAGGGCCGGAGATCATGAAGGCAACCAGGTCGCCGAAGAAACCACGAGCGCTGTGCTCAGCGTAGAAGCCTTCAGCTTCAGCCTTGGACAGTTGCTTGAGTTTCGAAGCTACAACCTTCAGGCCGGCTTTTTCGAAACGAGTGGTGATCTCGCCGATGACGTTTTTTGCAACAGCGTCAGGCTTGATGATGGAGAAAGTACGTTGAACAGCCATGGTGTAACTCCAGAAACGGTAATTTGCGAAAAATTAAACCCGCGAATTATACGCGGGTTCTTGGGTATTGCCTAACTGCGTAAAAAGGCGATTCAGTCTGCTTCTTCGATCCACAGGCCTTGTATCGCCTCAAGAACCTTTTCGCCACCCCGATCCGGGATGTCGTCAAATTCCGGCAGCTGCATCACCAGGTTGCGCAACTTGACGAAGTTCACCGACAGAGGATCGACATCCGGGTGAGCTTCAGCAAGTTGTATAGCGATTTCTTGTACATCAACCCATTTCAGGCTCATGACATTTCCTTGAATCAATGCGGCGCTTCGGCGGCATGGTTGAGCGAATACTTCGGAATCTCGACGGTGAGGTCTTCTGTTCCCACTTTTGCCTGACAGCTCAATCGCGACGTCGGCTCAAGGCCCCACGCCCTATCAAGATAGTCCTCTTCCAGCTCATCAGCCTCTTCCAGGCTATTGAAACCTTCGCGGATGATGCAATGGCACGTGGTACAGGCGTTAACGCCGCCGCAGGCGCTTTCGATCTCGATGTGGTTATCGTGAGCGACTTCGAGAATGGACTTGCCGGTCTCAGCCTCCACAACCATACCGTCCGGGCAATGCTCGGCGTGTGGCAGAAAAATGATCTGCGGCATCAGTTAATCCTCAAGTTCATTCAAGTTGCGGCCCGCCAGGGCGGCTTTTACCGTCTGGTCCATACGACGGGCGGCAAAGGCATCGGTCACTTGCGACAGGCGCTTGGTCTGTTGCTCGATGGCGTAACCATCGGTGCCTTTCATCAATTCAGCCAGTTCCTGCATTTGCAGGTCGATGACCATGCGCTCTTCGGCATCCAGCAGACGTTCGCCGTCAGCTTCCAGGGCGCCCTGCACCGCTTCGAGCAGGCGCTGGGCGTCGACTTGCTGCTCACGCAGCACGCGGGCGACCTTGTCGTCCCCGGCGTACTGGAACGAATCCTTGAGCATCTTGGCGATTTCGCCGTCGGTCAGGCCGTAGGACGGCTTGACCTGGATGCTGGCTTCAACGCCAGAGGCCAGTTCGCGAGCGGCAACGCTGAGCAAGCCGTCGGCGTCGACCTGGAAGGTCACGCGAATCTTCGCCGCACCAGCCACCATCGCCGGAATGCCGCGCAATTCGAAGCGCGCCAGGGAACGGCAGTCGCTGATCAGCTCACGCTCGCCTTGCAGCACGTGAATCATCATGGCCGTCTGGCCATCTTTGTAAGTCGTGAAGTCCTGGGCGCGGGCAACGGGGATGGTGGTGTTGCGTGGAATCACCTTCTCCATCAGGCCGCCCATGGTTTCCAGCCCCAGAGACAACGGGATCACGTCGAGCAGAAGCAGTTCGCCACCATCACGCTTGTTACCGGCGAGGGTATCGGCCTGGATCGCGGCACCGATAGCCACCACTTGATCCGGGTCGATTTCAGTCAGCGGCTGACGGCCGAAGGCTTCAGCGACCGCCTCACGAACACGCGGCACGCGGGTCGAACCACCCACCATGACCACGGCGACCACGTCTTCCAGCTCGACACCGGAATCACGCACGGCGCGGCGGCAGGCTTTCAGGCTGCGGGCGACCATCGGTTCGATCAACGAATCGAACGCTTCGCGGGTCAGTTGAGCCGACCAGCTACCGTAGGAAACTTCAACCGACGCAGCGTCAGTCAGCGCTTCTTTGGCGGCACAGGCAGTTTGCAGCAAATTACGTTGCGCACCCGGGTCCAGGTCGGCAGACAAGCCGGCGCTGGTGATGATCCAGCCAGCAATGGCGTGATCGAAGTCATCGCCACCCAGGGCGGTATCGCCACCGGTAGCCAGCACTTCGAAGACACCGCCGGTCAGGCGCAGGATCGAAATATCAAAGGTACCGCCGCCCAGGTCGTAAATAGCCACCAGGCCTTCGGCGTGCTGATCCAGGCCGTAAGCCACAGCGGCTGCGGTCGGCTCGTTGAGCAGGCGCAGCACGTTCAGGCCGGCAAGTTTCGCCGCATCTTTGGTGGCCTGGCGCTGAGCGTCATCGAAATATGCAGGAACAGTAATCACCGCACCTACCAGTTCGCCACCCAAAGTGGCCTCGGCGCGCTGGCGCAAGACCTTGAGGATATCGGCCGACACTTCCACCGGGCTTTTCGGGCCCTGGATGGTGTCGATGAACGGCATATGGGATTCGCCACCGACAAAGCGGTACGGCAGCTGGTCGCCCAGCTGCTTGACGTCGGACAGACCACGACCCATCAAGCGCTTGACCGACAGCACGGTGTTCAGGGGATCAGTAGACGCGGCCAGCTTGGCCGACTCGCCCACTTCAGTGCGGTCAGCATGATAGCGCACGGCAGACGGCAGGATGACCTGGCCATCCGCGTCGGGCAGCGGCTCGGAAAGACCGCTGCGCAATGCAGCGACCAGCGAATTGGTAGTGCCCAAGTCAATCCCGACCGCCAGACGACGCTGGTGCGGTTGAGGACTTTGACCGGGTTCGGCGATCTGCAGTAGGGCCATGGTAATCAGGACTTATCTGTATATCAGGCGTGCAACCTGGGCGGCACTGGGTTAATCGTCGAGGCGCTCTTCTAACTGGCGCACTTCGTAGGTGAGCTTGTCGAGGAACTGCATGCGCCGCATCAGGCGTTCGGCTTGTTCACGTTGCGCTGCATCATCCCAACAGGCTGCGAAGCTTTCGTTGAGTTCATCCTGGGCCACTTTCAGACGGCGCTTGAACACTGCGACTCCGGCCAGATCAGCCTCGTCCTGCAGTTCTTCAAGCTCCTCGCGCCATTGCATCTGCTGCATCAGGAAATCAGGGTCCTGGACCGTGACTTCAAGCGGCAGCTCGCGACCGCCCATCGCGAGCAGGTAGCGCGCGCGTTTGGGAGGGTTCTTGAGCGTCTGATAGGCTTCGTTGAGGCTGGCTGATTGCTCCAGCGCCAGGCGTTGCTCACGCTCGGAAGCGTCAGCGAAGCGGTCCGGATGCACCCCACGCGCCAATTCACGGTAGCGCGTGGCAAGCTGTTCAAGGTCCAGTCGAAAACTCGGCTGCAGCTCGAACAAAGCGAAATGACAAGGAGTACCCACGATCAGCCTCAGATGTTGAAGCTTTCGCCGCAGCCACATTCACCGCGTACGTTGGGGTTGTTGAACTTGAAGCCTTCGTTCAACCCTTCCTTGACGAAATCGAGTTCGGTGCCGTCCAGGTAGGTCAGGCTTTTCGGGTCGATGATCACTTTTTCGCCGTGACTCTCGAACACCTGATCTTCCTCGACCACCTCGTCGACAAACTCCAGCACGTAGGCAAGGCCGGAACAGCCCGTGGTGCGAACACCCAGACGAATCCCCTCACCTTTACCGCGCCCATTCAGGGAGCGGCGAATGTGCTGCGCAGCCGCTTCTGTCATGCTGATAGCCATCGTGACTCCTTACTCGTCGCCAAATTGCTTAGATCAAGCCTTTCTTCTGCTTGTAGTCGCGAACGGCCGCCTTGATAGCGTCTTCTGCGAGTACCGAGCAGTGGATTTTCACTGGCGGCAAGGCCAGTTCTTCGGCCAGCTGGGTGTTGCTGATAGTCACAGCCTCATCCAGGGTCTTGCCTTTCATCCATTCGGTCGCCAGGGAGCTGGAGGCGATGGCCGAACCGCAACCGTAGGTCTTGAACTTGGCGTCTTCAATAACGCCAGCTTCGTTGACCTTGATCTGCAGGCGCATAACGTCGCCGCACGCCGGAGCGCCGACCATGCCGGTGCCGACATCAGGGTCTTCCGCGTTCATCTTGCCGACGTTGCGCGGGTTTTCGTAGTGGTCGATGACCTTTTCGCTGTAAGCCATGGTACTGAATCCTCACTCATCAGGGCCGCTCTGGAACCCTGCAAACACGCCTGCGTTTTCCGCCACGTCTTTACAGAGCCTTTTGGGTGGCGGCTTCTATATTTAGTGTGCCGCCCACTCGATCTTGGAAATGTCGACACCGTCCTTGTACATGTCCCACAGCGGGGACAAGGTACGCAGCTTGGTGACGGCCTCGCAGACTTTCTGCGCGGCGTAGTCGACTTCTTCTTCGGTGGTGAAACGGCCGAATGTAAAGCGGATCGAGCTGTGAGCCAGTTCGTCGTTGCGGCCCAGGGCGCGCAGGACGTAAGACGGCTCAAGGGAAGCCGAGGTGCAGGCCGAACCGGACGAAACCGCCAGGTCCTTGAGCGCCATGATCAGCGACTCGCCTTCGACGTAGTTGAAGCTCAAATTCAGGTTGTGCGGTACACGGGCGGTCATGCTGCCGTTGATGTACAGCTCTTCAAGGTGCTCGACCTGCTTGTAGAAGCGATCGCTCAGGGCCTTGATGCGCACGTTTTCGGCAGCCATGTCTTCCTTGGCCACACGGAACGCTTCGCCGATGCCGACGATCTGGTGGGTCGCCAGGGTGCCCGAACGCATGCCGCGCTCGTGACCGCCGCCGTGCATGGTGGCTTCGATACGTACGCGAGGCTTGCGGCTCACGTAGAGCGCGCCAATGCCTTTAGGGCCGTAGGTCTTGTGGGCAGAGAACGACATCAGGTCGACTTTCAGTTTCGACAGGTCAATATCGACCTTGCCGGTGGACTGCGCAGCGTCGACGTGCAGCAACACGCCCTTGGAGCGGGTCAGCTCGCCGATGGCGGCGATGTCGTTGATGGTGCCGATTTCGTTGTTCACGTGGATCACGGAAACCAGGATGGTGTCTTCACGCATCGCGGCTTCGATCATCGCAGGGGTCACGATACCGTCGGTGGTTGGCTCGAGGTAGGTAACCTCAAAACCTTCACGCTCCAGTTGGCGCATGGTGTCGAGGACAGCCTTGTGCTCAATCTTGGTGGTGATCAGGTGTTTGCCTTTGGTCGCGTAGAAATGCGCCGCACCCTTGATTGCCAGGTTGTCGGATTCGGTGGCACCGGAGGTCCAGACGATTTCACGTGGGTCGGCATTCACCAGGTCAGCGACCTGGCGACGAGCGTTTTCCACTGCTTCTTCGGCTTTCCAGCCGAAAACGTGGGAACGGGACGCCGGGTTACCGAAGTTTCCGTCAACCAGCAGGCATTCGCTCATCTTTTGCGCGACACGCGGATCAACCGGGGTGGTCGCTGAGTAATCAAGGTAAATCGGCAATTTCATGGACTTTCTCCTAAATCAGGCTGGCTGGCGTGCCGTTAGCTCTTCGGCTGTCACTCGACGGCGGACGCTTCAATCTTGTCCAGACGCGGCGCCTTGGTGTTGCAACGGCGCTGGTCCTGACGCTGGGCTACTTCTTGCACCTCACGGCGAGTCACAAGATCAGCCAAGCTGATACCACTCAAAAACTCATGGATCTGCAGGCTCAGGTCACACCACAAGTGGTGCGTGAGGCAGGTGTCACCAGCGTGGCAATCACCCAGCCCCTGGCATTTGGTGGCATCGACGGATTCATTCACCGCGTCGATCACCTGGGCGACCTGGATGCCCTGCATGTCGCGGGACAATTGATAGCCGCCGCCTGGACCACGAACGCTGGAAACCAGATTGCTGCGGCGCAACTTGGCGAACAACTGCTCGAGGTAGGACAGGGAAATGCCTTGGCGCTCGGAGATATCGGCCAGGGACACCGGCCCATTTTGCGCGTGCAAGGCCAGGTCAAGCATGGCGGTCACCGCGTATCGGCCTTTTGTAGTCAGTCTCATGGACAAGTACCAAGGTGTTTCAGAATGGGAGCAAGTATGCGATTCCCGAGTATTTAAGTCAACTATAAGACCTAGTACTTTAGTCAGGAATACCCGTAAAAAGGGCGCGCAAATCATAGCAGGGCGGGACGGGATGGACCAGCGGGAACAGGGCCAAGCGGGAATTCGGGGCTAATGAAGGTCAAAATGTGGGAGCGGGCTTGCTCGCGAATGCGGTGATTCAGTCAATATATTCGGTGACTGACGCGCAGCTTTCGCGAGCAAGCCCGCTCCCACATGGGTTTTGCAGTGATTGCGAGACTTCAGCCAGCCTTGGTGGCGGCACTTTCGTCCTTGATCTCGGCGAAGTCTTCCTTGCGCAGCTCAGGCAGATCCTTGGCGCAGTAGCTGCTGCCGAGGTCTTTCAGGGCACCGCACATACCGTCCAGCTTGCCGTCCACCGCTTGCAGGTGATCCAGCAACTGACCGATGGCACGCGCTACCGGGTCAGGCATGTCTTCGCTGACGCCATAGGCATCGAAGCCGATCTTCTCGGCCATGGCCTTGCGCTTGGCTTCCTGCTCATCACCCACTTCCGGCTTGACGATGATCCGCCCGGGAATGCCGACAACCGTTGCGCCAGGCGGCACGGCCTTGGTCACCACAGCATTGGAGCCGACTTTGGCGCCCGCACCGACGGTAAACGGACCGAGCACCTTGGCGCCCGCCCCTACTACAACGCCATCTTCCAGCGTAGGGTGGCGCTTGCCTTTGTTCCAGGTTGTGCCACCCAGGGTCACGCCCTGGTACAGGGTCACGTCATCACCAATCTCGGCGGTCTCGCCGATAACGATGCCCATGCCGTGGTCGATAAAAAAGCGGCGGCCGACCTTGGCGCCCGGATGAATCTCAATCCCGGTCAACCAACGGCCGAAGTTCGACACCAGCCGCGCCAGCCATTTCCAGCCCATGCCCCACAAGGCGCCGGACAGGCGATGGATCCAGATCGCGTGCATGCCCGGGTAGCAGGTCAGCACTTCAAAGGCGTTGCGCGCCGCCGGGTCACGGTGGAAAACACTCTGGATATCTTCTCGCAAACGCTCGAACATTTTTAATCCTTCCGCTTAAGAAGCTCGCCACGGGCCGCTTTCTGGGTTTCCGTGAGGATGCCACGCAATATATTCATTTCTGCCCGGCTGACCGAGCTGCGTCCGTATAGCCGGCGCAGACGCGCCATCAAGTGCCGCGGTTTTTCCGGATCGAGGAACTCGATGGCCACCAGGGTTTGCTCCAGGTGCTCATAGAATCGCTCCAGCTCGTCCATGGTGGCCAGTTCGCCACTCTTGGTCGATGCAACCTCGTCCTTTTCAACCTTGCTTGGCTGGCCTTCAGCGGCCAGCCAAGCCATGCGCACTTCATAGCTCAACACCTGCACCGCTGCCCCGAGGTTCAGCGAACTGAACTCGGGGTCTGATGGGATGTGCACGTGATAATGACATCGCTGCAGCTCTTCATTGGTCAGGCCGGAGTCTTCACGGCCGAATACCAAGGCGATTTCAGCGCCGCCGGCGGCCTCTTCCACGACTTTGGTCCCGCATTCGCGAGGATCCAGCAGCGGCCAGGGGATGCGACGGTCGCGAGCGCTGGTGCCGAGCACGAGGTTGCAGCCGACCAGGGCGTCTTCCAGGGTGGCAACGACCTGGGCTTTTTCGAGGATGTCATTGGCGCCAGACGCGCGCGCATCGGCCTCGTGGTGCGGGAACACCCGCGGCTCCACCAGCACCAGGCGCGTCAGCCCCATGTTCTTCATGGCTCGCGCCACGCCGCCGATATTGCCGGGATGACTGGTATTGACGAGGACGACACGGATGTTTTGCAGCAAGGGAGGCGCTCTCGGACACGGGAAAGGGGAGCAAATCTTACAGAACAGCCTAAGGTTATGCCATGAAAGGTAACGTCGTCCTTCACCTGAAGAAAGTTTCTGCTAGAATGCTCGGCTTTCTTTAACAACCTTAGGTGACACATCCATGCAGCCCATGCTGAATATCGCGCTGCGCGCCGCCCGCAGCGCCAGTGAATTGATCTTCCGCTCCATCGAGCGCCTGGATACCATCAAGGTCGACGAAAAAGACGCCAAGGATTACGTATCCGAGGTGGATCGCGCCGCCGAGCAGAAAATCATCGACGCGCTGCGCAAGGCCTACCCTACCCACGGCATCCTCGGTGAAGAAACCGGTTTGCACAAAGGTAGCGGCGAAGGCGAAGACTACCTGTGGATCATCGACCCACTGGATGGCACCACCAACTTCCTGCGCGGTATCCCGCACTTTGCCGTGAGCATTGCCTGCAAATACCGTGGCCGCCTGGAACACGCCGTTGTGCTGGACCCGGTTCGCCAGGAAGAATTCACCGCCAGCCGTGGCCGTGGCGCTCAGTTGAACGGTCGCCGCCTGCGTGTCAGCGGTCGCACCAGCCTCGACGGCGCCCTGCTGGGTACCGGCTTCCCGTTCCGTGACGACCAGATGGACAACCTGGAAAACTACCTGGGCATGTTCCGCGCCCTGGTTGGCCAGACCGCCGGCATCCGTCGCGCCGGCGCAGCCAGCCTGGACCTGGCATATGTCGCTGCCGGCCGTTTTGATGCGTTCTGGGAGTCGGGCCTGTCCGAGTGGGACATGGCTGCAGGCGCACTGCTGATCCAAGAAGCGGGCGGCCTGGTGAGCGACTTCACCGGTGGTCACGACTTCCTGGAGAAGGGTCACGTGGTTGCCGGCAACACCAAATGCTTCAAGGCAGTCCTGACGGCGATCCAGCCGCATCTGCCGGCTTCGCTGAAGCGCTAAGCGAGCGAGCACAAAAAAGCACCCCTCGGGGTGCTTTTTTTATACCTGGGATTACTGCTGCGGCTGGTTCTGACCGATAACCAGGCGCCCTTCCTTGTCGACGGGGATCTGGTTGCCTGGATCACGATCCATGCGCACGGAGCCTTCCTTGCCGTCCAGGGTGTAACGTACGTCGTACCCGACAACCTTGTCGCTGATGTCATTAACGGTATTACAACGAGTTTGCGTGGTGGTGTAGGTATCGCGGTTCTGCATGCCTTCCTGAACCTTGTTACCAGCGTAACCGCCACCGACCGCACCGGCCACGGTGGCCAGCTTCTTGCCATTACCGCCGCCGACCTGATTACCCAACAGGCCGCCCGCCAGCGCACCGACCACCGTACCGACGATCTGATGCTGATCCTGCACAGGTTTCTGCCGGGTTACGGCAACATCCTTGCAGACTTCACGCGGGGTTTTAATCTGGGTTTTCACCGGCTGCACCGCCAGCACTTGCGCATACTCAGGGCCGCTTTTTACCAGGCTGTAGGTGGCAACAGCACCCCCGGCAGTCACACCGACAGCACCCAATACCGCACCAACCAGTAACGACTTGTTCACGTGAACCTCCTGACCATCACAAACGGACCGAACGATCCGCGCTATACCCAGCCTTGGAGCAAAAAAAAAGGCGCGAGTTCAATACTCGCGCCTTATTTGTAACAGCAGATCAACAATCACCCATCAAGGGCGGTCGTCGACCTCCTTGCCGGTGCTGGCAGGAGGAATCAAGTCTTCGCTGTTGAGGTTCAGCCAGATCAGTACCACGTTGGCGATGTAGATCGACGAGTAGGTACCCGCCAGCACGCCGATGAACAGCGACAGCGAGAAGCCCCACAGGTTGTCGCCACCGAACACCATCAGCGCGGCAATCGCCAGCAAGGTGGAGATCGACGTCGCCATGGTGCGCAGCAGGGTCTGGGTGGTGGAGATGTTGATGTTCTCGATCAACGTCGCCTTGCGCAGTACCCGGAAGTTCTCACGCACCCGGTCGAATACCACGATGGTGTCGTTGAGGGAGTAACCAATGATCGCCAGCACCGCCGCCAATACCGTCAGGTCGAAGGTGATCTGGAAGTAGGCCAGGATGCCCACGGTCACGATCACGTCGTGGATCAGCGACACAATGGCGCCGACACCGAACTTCCACTGAAAGCGGAAAGCCAGGTAGATCATGATGCCGACCAGCGCCATCAGCATGCCGAGGCCGCCCTGGTCGCGCAGCTCTTCACCCACTTGCGGGCCCACGAACTCGACGCGCTTGACCGACGCCGGGTTGTCGCCGCCGACCTTCTGCAAGGCCTCGGCTACCTGGTGACCCAGTTGCGGGTCTTCGCCCGGCATACGCACCAGCAGGTCGGTGGTTGCACCAAAGCTCTGCACGATGGCTTCGTGATAGCCGGCCTTGACCAGCTCGTTGCGCACCAGGCTAACGTCGGCCGGCTTCTCGTAGGTCAGCTCGATGAGCGTACCGCCGGTGAAGTCCAGACCGTAGTTCAGGCCCTTATGGAACCAGCTGAACAACGCCAGAACGGTAAGGAGCATGGTGAAGCCGAACGCAACGTTGCGAACGCCCATGAAGTTGATTGTACGTAACATGGCAGCCCCTTAAATCCACAACTTCTTGAAGTCACGTCCGCCAAAGATCAGGTTGACCATTGCGCGGGTCACCATGATGGCCGTGAACATCGAGGTAAAGATACCGAGGGACATGGTCACCGCAAAACCTTTGACCGGGCCGGTGCCCATGGCAAAGAGAATCCCGCCGACCAACAGGGTGGTCAGGTTGGAGTCGAGAATTGCAGTAAATGCCCGGCCGAAGCCTTCGTTGATTGCCCGTTGCACGGTCATGCCCGCAGCAATCTCTTCACGAATCCGCGAGAAGATCAGTACGTTGGCGTCAACCGCCATACCCATGGTGAGTACGATACCGGCGATACCTGGCAGGGTCAGCGTTGCACCCAGCAGCGACATCAGGGCCAGCAGCATCACCATGTTGCCCGCCAGCGCGACGGTGGCGATGACGCCGAAGAAGCGATAGATGGCGATGATGAACAGGGAGACGAACAGCATGCCCCACAGAGCAGCGTCGATACCCTTGGTGATGTTGTCAGCACCCAGGCTCGGGCCGATGGTACGTTCTTCAGCGAAGTACATCGGGGCCGCCAGGCCACCGGCACGCAGCAGCAGCGCCAGCTCGGACGACTCACCCTGGCCGTTCAGGCCGGTGATGCGGAATTGAGCACCCAGCGGCGACTGAATGGTCGCCAGGCTGATGATCTTCTTCTCTTCTTTAAAGGTCTGTACCGGTACGTCTTTCTCGACGCCGTCGACCACTTGCTTGGTGTAGGTGGTGACAGGACGTTGCTCGATGAAGATCACCGCCATGCTGCGACCGACGTTGCTGCGGGTTGCGCGGCTCATCAGTTCGCCGCCGTGGCCATCCAGGCGGATGTTCACTTCAGGCGTACCGTGCTCGCCGAAACCAGCCTTGGCGTCGGTCACCTGGTCACCCGTAATGATCAAACCACGCTCGATCAGTGCAGGAGGACGATTGCCTTCACGGAACTCGAACTCTTCTGCAGTAGCACGGGTAGCACCCGGCTCAGCCGCCAGGCGGAATTCCAGGTTGGCTGTTTTACCCAGGATACGCTTGGCTTCAGCGGTGTCCTGCACGCCCGGCAGTTCAACCACGATGCGGTTGGCACCCTGGCGCTGAACGATCGGCTCGGCCACACCCAGCTCGTTGACGCGGTTACGTACCGTGGTCAAGTTCTGCTTGATCGAGTATTCACGGATTTCCGCCAGCTTGGCCGGGGTCATCGCCAGACGCAGTACCGCCTGACCATTGAGGTCGGCCGGAACAATGTCGAAATCGTTGAAGTTCTTGCGGATCAGCGCACGGGCCTGTTCGCGAGTTGCTTCGTCAGCAAAGCCCAGCTGGATGGCACCGTTGAGCTGCGGCAGGCTGCGATAACGCAGGCGCTCTTTACGCAGCAGGCTCTTCACATCGCCTTCGTAGACTTTCAGGCGAGCGTCGAGGGCCTTGTCCATGTCCACTTCCAGCAGGAAGTGCACACCACCGGACAAGTCCAGACCCAGCTTCATCGGGTGTGCGCCGATCGCGCGCAGCCATTTTGGCGTGGTCTGTGCCAGGTTCAGTGCGACGACGTAGTCATCACCCATGACCTTGCGCACAACGTCTTTTGCCGGCAATTGGTCTTCTTGCTTGGTCAGGCGCAACAAGCCGCCCTTCGCATCAGCAGCCAAACTTGCCGCTTTAACCTGGATACCCGCGTCGGTGAGCGCTTTGCTCGCACGGTCCAGATCAGCCTGATTGACCTGCAGCGCAGTGCTGGCGCCAGTGATCTGGATAGCCGGGTCATCAGGATAGAGATTGGGAGCGGAATAAATAAAACCGATCGCCAGCACCGCCAGGATCAGTACGTATTTCCACAGAGGGTATTTGTTCAGCATCACGCCGCCCGCTTATAACGCGGGGCGCCTTGCGCGCCCCGTCGATTGGTAAAGGTTGTTACTTAGATCGCTTTGAGCGTGCCTTTTGGCAGCGTGGCAGCGATGGCGCCCTTCTGGAACTTCATTTCTACGGTGTCGGAGACTTCCAGAACCACGAAAGCGTCGGACACTTTAGTGATCTTGCCGGCGATGCCGCCAGTGGTCACGACTTCGTCGCCTTTCTGCAAGCTGCCCAGCAGGTTCTTCTGCTCTTTGGCGCGCTTGGCCTGTGGACGCCAGATCATCAGGTAGAAGATGACCAGGAAGCCGACCAGGAAAATCCACTCAAAACCACCGCCCATAGGACCGGCAGCGGCCGGTGCAGCGGCATCAGCCATGGCATTAGAGATAAAAAAGCTCATTTAGCACTCCAGTTGCAAATAGTGAATCTTAGGGTCGGAAAACTCAGTCCAAGGGCGGCACAGGCAGCCCGCGCTTGGCATAGAAGACATCGACGAAGGCGGCCAATGTACCCTGTTGAATAGCCTCGCGCAAACCAGCCATCAGGACTTGGTAGTGACGCAAATTGTGGATGGTATTCAACATGCTACCCAGCATTTCCCCACACTTGTCCAGATGGTGCAGATAAGCGCGCGAGAAGTTCTGGCAGGTGTAGCAGTCACAGGTAGGATCCAGCGGCGATTCATCATGGCGATGGAACGCGTTACGGATCTTCAGCACGCCTGTATCGATGAACAGATGCCCATTGCGGGCATTACGGGTTGGCATCACGCAATCGAACATGTCCACACCGCGGCGCACACCCTCTACGAGATCCTCCGGTTTGCCAACGCCCATAAGGTAACGAGGTTTGTCAGCCGGCATCAGGCCCGGCAGGTAATCCAGCACCTTGATCATCTCGTGCTTGGGCTCGCCCACCGACAGGCCGCCGATGGCCAGGCCGTCGAAGCCGATCTTGTCCAGGCCTTCGAGCGAGCGCTTGCGCAAGCTTTCATGCATACCGCCCTGCACGATACCGAACAGGGCAGCGGTGTTATCGCCATGGGCGTTTTTCGAGCGCTGGGCCCAACGCAACGACAGTTCCATGGAAATCCGCGCGACGTCTTCATCGGCCGGGTACGGCGTGCACTCGTCGAAAATCATCACGATGTCGGAGCCCAGGTCACGTTGCACCTGCATCGACTCTTCCGGGCCCATGAACACTTTGGCGCCGTCCACCGGGGAGGCGAAGGTCACGCCCTCCTCCTTGATCTTGCGCATGGCGCCCAGGCTGAACACCTGGAAACCACCGGAGTCAGTGAGGATCGGGCCTTGCCACTTCATGAAGTCATGCAGGTCGCCATGCTTCTTGATCACTTCGGTGCCCGGACGCAGCCACAGATGGAAGGTGTTGCCGAGGATGATCTCGGCGCCCGTGGCGACGATGTCACGCGGCAGCATGCCTTTTACCGTGCCGTAGGTACCGACCGGCATAAAAGCCGGGGTCTCGACGGTACCGCGAGGGAAAGTCAAACGGCCGCGGCGAGCTTTACCATCCGTGGCCAGCAATTCAAACGACATACGACTCATGATTGTTCCTCTGGGCCGCGCGGCGCCGGATTACGGGTGATAAACATCGCATCACCGTAGCTGAAAAAACGGTATCCGTTATCGATGGCGGCTTGATAAGCGGCCATGGTCTCGGGATAACCGGCAAATGCCGACACCAGCATCAACAGCGTGGATTCCGGCAAATGGAAATTGGTCACCAGGGCATCGACCACATGAAACGGCCGGCCCGGGTAGATAAAGATGTCTGTGTCGCCACTGAACGGCTTGAGCACGCCATCGCGCGCCGCGCTTTCCAGCGAGCGCACGCTGGTCGTACCGACCGCCACCACCCGCCCGCCGCGCGCCTTGCACGCGTCAACCGCATCCACGACGTCCTGGCTGACTTCCAGCCACTCGCTGTGCATATGGTGGTCTTCGATGTTATCCACACGCACCGGCTGAAACGTACCGGCCCCCACGTGCAGGGTCACATAGGCCGTTTCAACGCCTTTAGCGGCGATCGCATCCAGCAGCGGCTGGTCGAAATGCAGCCCCGCCGTCGGTGCAGCCACGGCACCCAGGCGCTGGGAGTACACCGTCTGATAACGCTCGCGGTCCGAGTCTTCGTCGGGGCGGTCTATATAAGGAGGCAGCGGCATGTGGCCGACACGCTCCAGCAGCGGCAACACTTCCTCGGCAAAACCCAGCTCGAACAACGCATCATGACGGGCCAGCATTTCTGCTTCGCCACCGCCATCGATAAGGATCTTCGAACCCGGTTTCGGCGACTTGCTGGAGCGCACATGGGCCAGCACGCGATGGCTGTCCAGCACCCGCTCCACCAGAATTTCCAGCTTGCCGCCGGATGCTTTCTGGCCAAAAAGGCGAGCCGGAATCACCCGGGTATTGTTGAAAACCATCAAGTCGCCCGGGCGTAAATGCTCAAGCAAATCAGTGAATTGACGGTGTGCGAGGGCACCGCTGACCCCGTCCAGGGTCAGCAGTCGACTGGCGCGACGCTCGGCCAAAGGATGGCGAGCGATCAGCGAATCAGGGAGCTCAAAAGTAAAGTCAGCAACGCGCATGATGGGGTTCGTCTAGCAGGGCCGGGAAGTCTAGCGGAAATAGTGAAAATTGACCATGAAACGTGATTGACCAACGGTAATCTCATCTCTATACTTCGCCGCCATTGAGCCCTGATGGCGGAATTGGTAGACGCGGCGGATTCAAAATCCGTTTTCGAAAGGAGTGGGAGTTCGAGTCTCCCTCGGGGCACCATCTTAAAAAAAGACCTTGAAATTCAAGGTCTTTTTTTTCGCCTGCGGGAAAGTGATGATGGGCGGGCGAACGCGAGAAAAGAGGAACCTTGGCCATGGAACAGACGCTGGAAGCTGTAGCGCTTTTTGCGCTCAAGCTGGTGCATGAGACCGAAGGCGCGAGCCCGATTCTGCGGGACGACCTGGTCATGGACGGCTATGAGCGGGAGGTGTTTGGCTTGCTGGTGCGCAAGGGCGATATCAATGCCATCCAGCATAAGATCGACGAGTGCCTGGCATTGGCCCTCGAATCCCTGGGCGGTGCACACACCGTGATGGGCCGCGAGCTGCAACGGCTCGCGGTGGATGTGCGCCAAGCGACGACACTCGAAGAACTCAATGCCCCGCTCAACGCACTCAAGGATTACCTGAAGGCGATCCTTTAACGCCTGCCTTCGACCGCCATGCGTACAGCCAGGCCCATCAGCACCGAGCCCATCAACCAGCGCTGTACGGTTTGCCAGACCGGTTTGCGGATGAAGAACCCCGCGATCGAGCCCGCCATCAGAGCGATCAGCCCGTTGACGCTCACGCTGATCATGATCTGCGTAAAGCCCAGTACCAGCGATTGCGAGAGCACACTGGCGTGCCCGTTGGGGTCGATAAACTGGGGCAGCAACGACAGATACATCACTGCCACTTTGGGATTCAGCAGGTTGGTGACAAAGCCCATCATGAACAGCTTGCGCGGGCTGTCCTTGGGTAAGTCCCGCACCTGGAAGGGCGACCGGCCACCCGGCTTCACCGCCTGCCAGGCCAGGTAAACCAGATACAGCGCCCCGCCGAGCCGCAGCGCGTCGTAGGCATAGGGAACCGCCATCACCAACGCGGTGATACCCAATGCCGCGCAGAACATATAGACGACAAAACCCATCGCAACGCCGCCCAGGGAAATCAGCCCGGCCAATCGCCCCTGGCAGATCGACCGCGAAATGAGGTAAATCATGTTCGGGCCGGGCGTCAGTACCATGCCGAGCGAGATCAGGCCGTAGGCAAGCAGGCTGGAGAGTTCGGGCATGGTGTGGCTCCTTGACGACGTAAAACCTTGTAATGGCCGGCGGGTTGTTGGCGCCATGGTAGGTCGATAAAAGGAACGCCGTTAGATACAGATCCGCGAGCAAAACGTCATACACCGGTACCGGCGTCTGCTGCACCACTCACCCAAGGAAAGGCACATGATCGACTTCAACAACAAAGGCTTCTTCAAGCTCAAGCAGAACAACGAATACGCCGAGCGCGTTTCGTCATTGCTGCTGGATGATGAGCAGGTCATCGATTCCTATAAGGCCATGCGCGATGGGGTGGTGTTCACCACCAAGCGCATCATCGCCGTGAACGTGCAGGGAATTACCGGCAGCAAAAAGGATTTCACGTCCCTGCCGTATAAAAATATCGTCGCGTATTCGGTGGAAACCTCGGGGACCTTTGACCTGGATTCGGAGTTGGAGATTTACTTTTCGGCGGTGGGGAAAGTGAAGTTTGAGTTCACGGGGAAGACGTCGATTGTTGAGATATCGAGGGTGATTTCCCGGCATATGCTTTGAACCAATGCGCTGCTCAGGACTACCTGAAAAAACCATTGAAGAAGCCAGCCTTGCCCGTGATCGGACCTAAACAATCACGCCCGCTCAGGGGCAAACCACTGGACGTCATAACAGTTTGCAGATCACGTCCAGCTCATCGAAAACAAAGCGCGTATTAGCCCTGCAATAGACATCATAGTGCTCGGTCATCTGCCTTCCGCTCTGCGACTGGTTGAAGTAAGCGTCTACCATCTCCTGAGGCCGATGCATCCGTGGTTTGCTCAACACTCGCTCTTCGGTAATGTGTTGATCTTTTCGAACCTGCACCCGCCCATCACGTAGAATATTCCGAAGCAGATTCCACTCATAAAAGAAAATACCATCCAGTTCATAAAAGTTCAGGAAGGGGATATTGTGCAACAATACAAAGTGACTATTACCTGCGTGAGCACCGGCCAGGCCATGCTGGCTCAGTTTCTGGCGAATACTTTCATCGGAAATAGTGTCCCTTAGCACGGCCAACTGCCTGACAAAGCCGGTACGAAAATTAGCATTAAGAAATAGCTGGCACTGCTCCGAAAGATAGGTTGGAATTTCCGATAATTGATATTTAACCTGAATAAAGTAATAAATATCATCCTCTAGGTCCCGAACCACCAAATCAATATCATACCCCTTGATTTTCGCATTATTGCCCGGCTTGAATTCCCCAAACACTTCCAGGCGTGGATCGTTGAGTTTTTTAATGTAATTTAAAACGTAATCTTTTTCGAAGCCGGCTCCGAGCAGTTGGCCAAAGTCCGCCTCTTTCCCATTGATGGTTGCGGTACCTAGCAAGTACCTGACGAATTTTCTCAACCCATACTTAAAGTTCAGCGCTCCCCGCACATAAACGCCGCCCTTGTATTCTATGAAACTGCTGGCGGAGTCCAACGTTGGTGCGCGTCCGGCCAAGGCACTGTTGATCATATCCACCGTGGCAGGACTGACAATAGTCCTCAGGTAAGCTTCATCGGTTGTACGTTCGCCCGACATCACACGCAGCTCCAGGTGAACGGCAAAATCGACTATTTCTCGCAAGTAATGATACTTGGGATGCCGTGTCATGGCGGCGGACAAGTACTCCGAATGTATAGACAGGCATTTATCGAGAGTCTGATCCACCAGAAGCCCACGCAAATCCGGATTCAAACGGCCATATTTCTGCAACAGTTCCGCCATGTCATACAATGTGCGTGTATCACTGATTTTAGAATTAGCCTCAGTAACCTCCGCCAACCAATACCCCTTGATCCGTCGCTGTAGTTTCGCGGTAGGTACAATGTGAAGAGTGCTCCCAACCAACCTGGCAGTCAGAAGCCCATGCCCCATGAGAAAATAGATTTCACTGAGGTAATAACACAACCACAAGTTAGCATTCTTCAGGATGGATAAGTTATGTACGGCTCGCAGCTGCAGGTTTTCGGCAATCCTGTTGCACGTATATTCAAGCGCCGCCCATGTGTAGGCTTTACTAAAATCAGCGTAAGTATCACTTCCCGACGCTGATGACGCACCATGACCTGCAGACGCCACCTCAATCCTGAAATAGCTACCCAGTTGATCTGTGAACCGGTTAACCGTATTAGGGTTGAGCGGTGTGTTGTCTTCGAAGAGATACTGCGGCAGCGATTGTCGGGCCTGTTCCAGGTTTGCCTTAAGTTTCTCCCAGAGTATTGCCTGAACCTGTTCGGGACAAATCAGCCGACGCAGTGCGGGTATTTTGTAAAGCATTCGACTGCGCCAGGTGAGACGTTTGCCAGCTGGCGGGAGGGCAGTCGTGTTCGCCATAGGGTCATGCAAAAAGGCAAGTAGTTGCGGGTCTACATCTTCATAAATCATCAACTGGCGTCCTGTCCAATTTCCACTGAGGGCAGGCACTCGCCTTATCCCTATCGGTTATGGCGCACGACCCTAGCATATCGACACACCGGTTTTTCGACGCCTGCACGCGAACTGGAAGCTTCCTACACCTGATTAGGAGGTGAGCACCCATTCAGAAAGTGAGTTTTCCCACGCACACCATCGAACAACGGGAATTTCAGGTTCGCCTCCGCCCTCATAGGCTCGCTTCCTTGTACAGGGAAGTGAGCAGCCATGACAGAGCGCGCGTATCCAATTAGCGAAGAAGAACAGCTGAAGCGGCGAATTTCGATCCGATAACGGGTGAAGAAACTAAAGACACAGATGACTTGAAAAGAGTAAAGCCGTGAAGCACTTGATATACGTTGTGCCTATAAGTAGCGACAACATTTCAGCTGAAATCTCCCTCAATGTGAAAGCTGAAGATTTGCGCACCATCATGGGTTGGCAGACAGAGAGTGACGGCGTCTACGACTATCTGCTTACAGCAAATCAGATCAAGGTCATTGAAAACCTCACGTCACAGGTTCTTCCAAAAAATGCGTCGCTCTACCTCGCCTGTGACGAGTGAAATCAATCTCAACATTAGAAACTTAGGGGTCAGAAACTTAGGGGGGCAGATCTATTTACTCCAGATATGCCAAGAAACATCTGACCGGCAGATGCAGCCCATCTGACACAATCTCTACAACATCACCTCATAAGGCCCAAGAAACTTAGTCGTCTGCACCAACCCCTGCCGCATCAACATCTCCAGGTAATTCCCCGCATCCATCGGCGGCCTCTTCAGCGATCGCCTTTGCTTCTGCGCCGCAGCCAACACAGCTGCCTGATCCAAATCCCAAAGATCCGAAACAAAGTCATCCGGATGCATCGCTTCAATGTCGTAAGCGTCCAACACCCGCGCTGGAAAATCCCTCAAGTTGAAGGTCACGATAACCTCGGCCTTACTCCTGATCGCCGCCGCGAGCACATGACGATCATCAGGATCAGGCAAATCCAGGCTCGAACAAAGATCCTCGTACCCCGTCACCAGAGCATCCGGTATCGCCATGTCCATCAGCGCCGAAGTGCAATCCATTTGAGCTACCGTTAAGTCAGGTCGATTCTTGAGCACATTTCGCTTCCACTCTTCATGAATCTGATTAGTCCATCGCGCTCGAAAAAGCCCCGAAAGGCCAAGCCACATAAGCAAGTCCCTGAGTGGCGCAGGGTAGAGAACACAGGCGTCGTATACCGCAGTAAAAGGCGAACACCTCATCCCTCATACCCCATTCCCGACTCCTGCGCCTGCTGCGCCAACGCATCCATCGCCTCCTGACTTTCATCCTCACGCCGCTGCTTGAACGCCATCAAATCAGAAAACCGTATCCGCCGATGCCGTCCGGTTTTGGTGAATGGAATAGCGCCCTCTTCCAGCATCTTGACCAAATGCGGTCGCGACACATTGAGCATGTCGGCAGCTTCCTGGGAAGTCAGTTCAGCGTGGACCGGCACAACCTTTACGGCATTACCAATGGCCAACTCACCCAAAATATCGACCAGCAGGCGCAGCGCTGAGGTAGGTAGCACCAGCGTATGAGGCTTGTCTTCCTTGTCGAAAATGTCGATACGCTGGGTCTCAAACTTGGTCGATAGTAGAGACGCCAACGCTCGCTGGCCTTGTACGGCGGCTTCGACTTCCTTTTCCAACGGCAGGACGGTTTTGGGGAGATGGCTGGCAATCATGATTTCGCTCCGGCAAGTACTCAACTGAGTGAGACCAACGCTAGACGAAATAAACGAAAATCGCAATAAACGAAACGACCGCTAGTCAGTGAGCTGTTCGTCAGTAAGGAGCACAGGGGACGAATCTACTTACTCGTCGTACTTTGCGGCCTGCAGCGTGGGACGCGATTGTCGCTGTTGATCTGATGACATTTCCCACACCTCCCATCGAACAGCGAGAATTTCAGGTTCTTCTCCGCTCTCATAGGCTCGCTTCCTTGCACAGGGAAGTGAGTCGTCATGACAGAGCGCGCGTATCCAATTACCGAAGAAGAGCAGCTGAAGCGGCGAATCCTGACTCCGCAGCCTAAGCAGATTTCGAATTCACCGTTCATTGATTTGTATGAAGCGCCTCCCCCGCCATCGCCTGAACCCGCGAGGATTCCAGGCCACGTATTCGCCAAGTCGTGCCAGTTGCCCGACGGGATCATCAGCTACAACAATCCCACCGGCTATGTGCCGCTTGAGCTGATCAAGGACTACGGCCACTTCACGCTGTTAGGCGGGCGGGAGATGGACAGCCACGGCGGCGTGTCCCTCAGGAAAATCAGTGGTAGTGCCCTGCCCGTAGGGCTTGGCCAGCTTGTATTGCGCACAGCGGCATTGGAGTCCTCGGCTGCGGCGGTCGGCGCCGCAGCGGGGAGCTTGCTTGCAGGGCTGGTGGCGCTGGCTTGGCCATCGGAGCTTGGCGACAGTGCGCTCTATAGCGAAGAGCAGCTTCGTAACCTGCAAAAAGCCCGCTCGCGGATGCGCTTGCATATCGAGCAACGCGACGACGGGACGCTCAAGGGGTATGGGTTTTACACCGGTAAAAATACCGACTGGCAGATGATCGATGTGGTGCAGTTTCAGAGTCGTGACAGTCAATTCGTGGCGGATCTTGGCGAGGGTGTGGAGCTGATTTGGACGCCGGCCATTGATCCTGGCGACACCCTTGGCATTCCGGCATTGGAAGCTGCACCGCAAGCTCCGGTGATGTGGATTTATCCGCCGACGGAGGCTGCCGAGCAGATTCTGGTTAACCCGATTTATCCGCCGGAGTATCGGGATTTTATTCTGGTGTTTCCAGTGGAGTCGGGGGTTCGGCCGCTGTATGTGGTGGTTAGCGTTAGGGCGGGCGATCACAAATACCATTCCGCTCCTGGCACAGACGAAATCACCGGTTTCCTAAACCTGAGCAAGGCAAAACCCAAGACCCCAAAGCAAGGTGGGGCAGGGCTTAGAGAGCGCTGGATTGATGACAAAGGACGGATAATTTACGAGTGGGACTCGCAGCACGGCGAACTAGAGGCGTATAGAGCAAGCGATGGCAGTCACTTGGGGGCGTTCAACCACATAACTGGTGAACGGCTGAAAAAGCCTAAGAAAAAACGAAATATCAAAAAATTTTTGTGAGGGCATATGGGACTGAAATTAAGACTGGAATGGTTCGATAAGTCGACAGAGCTTGGTTTAGGAATAGAGCGCTCCGCAGACTTGGGCGAGGACTATACCGTTGTCGACTCGCTCAGACTGTCCGTTGAAGACGACATTAACAACGGAATGTTCCAGCTGCGTGAAGAATGGCTATTAACTATACAGCCGCTCTTCAGTCACAAAATTATTTCGTCGGAAAGTGACTACTTTCTCGCTCTCGATTATAGAAAGTCCTGGTGATCAAGAATAAGCCCGGGCCTCACAAACAGAAGCAAACCAAGAGTATTCATACCCTATGCGTCGTCTTGCACTTTCAGACAAAAAACTCCGCAACATCCCCAGGCGCTTGCGCGCAATAAGCCGATGGGCAGATAGTTTCGAAGGCTGGTTTTTAGAAGACTTCCCAGTGAGGCGAGGATTTGAAAATTTCAAAATCCCCGTCATAGAAACCTTGGTCGAAGGCAAGCAAACAACCCCGGCGATCCAGGCACACTGCGCTCAGCAATTGATCAACGCGGCCGCGCACCTGATTCAAGCCCGGCCCGATGAAACACCTGAATGCTGGATCGTAGCAGCCATTCTGGTGCCCGACATGTTCTCAAGCGAAGTCTGCGTCTACATCGATAAAAGCCGCTACCTCGGCGCTATTCTGCCCTTCGACTACGACTACTTTCGTCAAACCCGAATAACGGGCAGAAGCCTTGCAAACGAATGGGGGTTGATCATCCCCCCAGGCCTACACGAGGTGGGTTTTCACTTCATCCACGAAGATGAGGACGGAGAACAGTTCGAGTCAGAGCATTGGTATTTCGGCGAGGTCAGTTCATCGGATGAAGACCCGGGCGGCGACCGCTGGAAGTACAAGACTTTCAAAGCATTTCAGGCAGAACATCCGCATTTATTCAGCACAGCACCGTAGCCTTGCGATGAAAGCCGTGGTTATAACGACGGCCTTTTCAAGCAGCCCCCTCGCTAAAACGCAACCGCGCACACAACCCACCCACCTCCCGGTTATACAACTCCAACCGCCCCCCGATTTTCCCCACGATCATCTGCACAATCGCCAACCCCAACCCCGCCCCATTTGCATTCCCACGGCTATAAAACCGCTCGAACAACCGCCCAATCTCCCCCTCATCAATCCCCGGCCCCGCATCCTCCACACACAGCTGCACCCCTCCTGAATCCGTCCCCCGCACCATCACCCTCACCTCACTCCCCGCCGGCGAGAAATTCAGCGCATTGGTCACCAGGTTCTGCAGCGCAATCGCCAACGCCACGGGGTCCGTTTCAATCCAGCATTCCTCATCCCCTTCCAGCACCAACTCAACGCCTTTCTCCATCGCCAGGGGCGTCAACTCCGCAAGCTCTTCACGCACCAACTCCGTCAACGGAACGCGCACGCGAACGGTGTTGTTCAACTGCGGCTCGATCCGCGCCATGGTCAGCAACTGGCTGCCAATGCGCGTCGCCCGGTCCACGCCATTCACCAGGAAGTCCAACGCCTCTCGCCGCTCCTCCCCGGTACCCGCGCTCTGGGCGTTCTGCGCGTGAATGCGCAATATCGCCAACGGCGTGCGCAGTTCATGCGCCGCGTCCGCGATAAACCGACGCTCCCGCTCCAGCAGGTCATCCACCTGCACCAGCAGGCGGTTCAGCGCGGTTTGCATCGGTTCCAGGTCGGTGGGCAATGGCTCAAGTTGCAGCGGTCGCAACGTATTGCTGTCCCGCCCGCGAATGGCCTGGGCCATGGCGCGCAGGGGCTTGAGGCCCCAGCCGATGGTCAGCCAGATCAACAACGCCAGCAGCGGCACGCCAACCAGGATCGGCCAGAGGGTGTGGCGGATGATGCGCTGGATCACGTCCTGGCGAATGTCGTCGCGCTCGCCCACCCAGATCAGCAGGCCTTGTTGCATGTCGGCGAGCATGAACGCGCACCAATCATTGCCGTTTTCCATCAGGTCGTGAGGCCCGAGGGTGGCGGGCGGTGCGTTGAGGATCGGCGCGTCGGTGGAGCGCACCAGCAGTTGGCCGTCGGCGCGCCATACCTGGAAGGTCAGGCGGGTTTCGTAGGGGTGCGCGGCGCCGTCTTCGCCGACGCGGCTCATGGCTTGATCGAAAGCCTGGTAGAGGCGGTCCCAGTCGGCATCGCCGGGGTCGCGCTGGCGCAGTACGCCTTGCAGCAAACGGGCGCTTTGGGCGAGTTGGGCGTCGTAGACTTCTTCGATTTCGTGGTGGCTGTCCCGCAGCACCAGCCAACTGATCAGGCCATCTCCCAGCAGGATCAGCACCAGCACCGGAATGAGGATGCGCGCGCGGACCGAGTTCATGCCTTGAATTCCACCACGTAGCCCACGCCGCGTACGGTGCGGATCAGTTCGGTGGAGAGTTTTTTGCGCAGGTTGTGGATAAGGACTTCGAGGGTGTTGCTTTCGACGCGGTCCTGCCAGCCGTACAGCGCGCGGGACAGACGTTCGCGGGTGACGACTTTGCCGGGGCGCACCATCAGTTGATGGAGCAGTTGGTATTCCATCGGCGTGACCACAACGTCCTCGCCTTGATAACTGACCTGTTGGGTCACCGGGTCCAGGCTCACGCCCGCATGTTCCAGCAATGGCTGCGCGCGGCCCTGGCTGCGGCGCAACAGGGCGCGCACACGGGCCTTGAACTCTTCGACGTCGAAGGGTTTGACCAGGTAGTCGTCGGCGCCGGCGTCCAGGCCGGCGATGCGCTCGGCGGTGCCGTCGCGGGCGGTAAGGATCAGCACCGGCAGGTCGTATTGCTCGGCGCGCAGGGTTTGCAGGAGTGAGAGGCCGTCGAGGCGCGGCAGGCCGAGGTCAAGCAGCAGCAGGTCGAAGCTTTCGGTGCGTAACGCGTGCAAGGCGCTGACGCCATCCTGCAACCAGTCCAGGGTGTAGCCTTCGGCGCCCAGGGCCACGCGGATCCCTTGGCCAAGGGCACGATCATCTTCGACAAGGAGCAGGCGCATAACTGATTCTCTGGAGTAACCGGCGGCATGATGCCGTGTAACCGTCGAGGCTATTTCGGGAAAGATGTTACGGGCCGTTGCCAACTAAGCTTTCGCTAAGGTTGGTTTTGCACAGTGAAACCTCCTATGCCTGTTGAGAGTGTTTCTGTGCGCAACAAGCCTTTTTTCGACACGTTTTCGATACGCGCGCCTTTAACGATCTGCAGTCTGCTACTGGTGTTTCTAGTTGCCTGGACCAGTCACCCGCCCCACGTGCTGGCGCCGTTTGCCCAAGCTGGCAAGGACACGTCCCCTGCAGCGGCCGCCCCGCAATACAGCAGCCGCTTTGTCTCCTCGCAGCTCAATGACTTTGTGCATTCCTCCTCGGTCACCGCCCTGCCCGGCGGCGACCTGATGGCCGTGTGGTTTGCCGGGTCCCGCGAGGGCGCCGCCGATGTGCAGGTGCGCACCGCGCGCTTTGACGCGAAAAGCGCCGAGTGGGGCCCGGAGCAAGTATTGGCCACCCGCGAAAGCACGCGCGACGGCACGCACCGCTACATCCGCAAGCTGGGCAACCCGGTGATCGCCCTGGCACCGGACAATCGCCTGTGGATGTTCTACGTTTCGGTGTCGGTAGGCGGCTGGGCCACCAGCGCGATCAACGTGATGGTCTCGGATGACCTCGGGACGAACTGGTCGGCCCCTCGGCAACTGATCACCTCGCCATTCTTCAATATCAGCACGCTGGTGCGCGCCGCACCGGTATTCCACGCTGACGGTTCCATCGGCCTGCCGGTGTACCACGAGTTCATGGGCAAATTCGCCGAGTACCTGTACTTGAGCCCCGACGGTGCGGTGGTCGACAAATTCCGTATCAGCCGTGGGAAGAACTCGCTGCAGCCGACCATCGTCCCGCAGGACGGCCAACGCGCCATCGCCATGTTGCGTTACGCCGGCGAAACCCATCACCGAGTCCTCGCCAGTCGCACCGAAGACGCCGGCCAAACCTGGAGCGAGCCTTACCCATTGGAACCGTCCAATCCCAACTCCTCGCTGGCAGCCGTCAGCACTGAAGGCGACGGTTTGCTCGTGGCCCTCAACGACCTGCAGGACGGCCGCTTCAAGCTCAGCCTGTACGGCACCGATGCCAAGCTCAATCAGTGGCGCACCGTGGTGGAACTGGATCAATCCCCCGACCCCTTGGGCCAACCGTTCTCCCCCGAGGCCTACAAGGAAATCATCGGCGAAGGCTTCCGCGCCTCCAGCGGTGCCCTGCGCCTGCCGCTGGAACAACGCTTTCTCAGCAACCTGGATTACCGGGTGTGCAAGCCCCGTGGCTGCGATTTCGAATACGAGTACCCGTACTTCAGCCGCAGCCCGGACGGCATGTACCACCTGGTGTACTCGTGGAATAACACCTTTATCAAACATGTCAGCTTCAACGAAGCCTGGCTGTCGGAGCGCCTGTGATGGTTTCTGTATGGCAAGCGCATTTGAGTTTTGTGCTGTTGGGTTTTGTGCTGCTCAGCCTGTTGCGCGTCACAACACCCTGGCGCCCCTGGCTGCTGCCGGTGTTGGTGGTGGTGAGTTTTATCCCGGTCAACGAACTGCCGTTGGCGGCGTATGTGCGCAGCTTCACCGATGACCTGGCCATCAGCACCCTGGTGTTGCTGGCGTGGGTCAGCCTGTGCCGGTTGGGTGTGGTGCAGCCGCTCCAGCGCCCGCTGAAGGTCCAGGTGCTGCTGCTGTTTGGCATCCTGAGCCTGGTGCTGTACCCGGCAACGATGGGCCTGACGTACTTTGACCCCTACCGCTGGGGTTTCAACCCTCGGCCGATGATCGTGCTGATAGGCGCGGCAGCACTGTTGATGCTCTGGCTGCGTAATACGCTGGCGGTGTGGATGCTCGCGGCGGGCACCCTGGCGTTCGCGCTGCGGCTCAAGGCCTCGGAAAACTACTGGGACTATCTGATCGACCCACTGCTGACGGGCTACTGCCTGGTGGCCGGGTTGTGGATGCTGGCGATGGCTGCCTGGCGCCCTCTTTTAAAATTGCACAGAGGTCAATGATGGGATGGTTGCACTCGCGCCGCCTGCGCTACGGCGTGGGCGCGATCGGTTTGGTATTTGCGTTGCTGGCGGCACTGCGGCTGGTGTTTGTATGGGGATTTTCCGGGGTCGGCCTGAGGGAGCCCGCACTGCTGGAAACCGTGGGCATCGGCCTGCGTTTCGACCTGCGCCTGGCGGTGCTGATCCTGTTGCCCCTGGCACTGCTCGCCTGGCTGCCACGCTGGAACCTGGTGACTGTCCCCGCCCTGCGCTGGCTGGCACGGGGTTATCTGCTGCTGGCGCTGGCCATCGTCGGGCTGGTGTACATCATCGACTTCGGCCACTACGCCTACCTCGGTGTGCGCATCAACGCCACGGTGCTGCGTTACCTGGAAGACGCGCAGATTTCACAACAGATGGTGTGGGAAACCTACCCGGTGCTGTGGATAACCTTGAGCTGGCTTGCCGCCGTCGGCCTATGGACCTACGCCCTGGTTCGCCTTGAACGCATCACCCTGGATGGCGAACGCAAACCCATTGGCAAGCTGGCCATCGCATCCGTGGCCACCGTCGGCGTGATCGCGGTATTGCTGGCCCTGCTCGGCCGCGTCGCCAACCTCAATATCGAAAATCCCGTGCCCCTGCGCTGGAGCGACGCGTTCTTTTCCGGCAACAACCAGATCGCCGCCGCGGGCCTCAACCCGGTGCTGTTTCTGTACGACACCCTCAAGGTCGGCCAGTCGCAATTCGATGAGGCGCGGGTACGAGAGCATTACCCGCAAGTCGCGAATTATCTGGGGGTCAGCCAGCCCGACCCCGAGCAGTTGAACTTCGCCCGTGAACAAGCCGTGCAGCCTTATCGGCTCAAGGGCGAGCGCCCGCCGAACGTGATCTTCGTGATGCTCGAGTCCCTCGGCACCAGCGCCGTGGGCGCCTATGGCAACCCGCTGAACCCCACGCCGAACCTCGACAAGCTGGCGAAGGAAAGCTGGTTCTTCAAACACTTCTACGTGCCCGTCACCGGCACCGCCAAAACCGTGTGGGCGAGCATCACCGGCGTGCCCGACGTTACCCGCCAGGAGACGGCGACCCGCAACCCGCTGATCACCCGGCAACACACCTTGATCAATGCGTTCGAGGACTACCAGAAGCTCTACATGATCGGCGGCAATGCCGGCTGGGCGAATATCAACGCCTTGATCCGCCAGAGCATCGACGGCGTGAAGCTGTATGACGAAAGCCACTGGCGCTCGCCACGGGTGGACGTGTGGGGCGTTTCGGATCTGGACCTGTTCAAGGAAGGCGACGAACTGCTGCGGGCCATCCCCAAGGACCAACCGTTCTTCGCCTACCTGCAAACCTCCGGCAACCACCGACCGTTTACCATCCCCAAGACCAACGATGGCTTCAAGGTGCATGACCTCACCGTGGAACAAGTCCAGTCCGCAGGCAGCCGCAGCGTCGAGCAGTACAACGCCGTGCGCCTGCTGGACTTCAACATCGGCCGCCTGATGGAAATCGCCAAGGCTGGCGGTTACTACGACAACACCATCTTCGTGTTCTTCGGCGACCACAACACCCGAATCAGCCAGATTCCGCACATGGCGCCGGCATTCGAGCAGCTTGGGCTGGAAAGCAACAACGTGCCGATGATGATCCACGCGCCCGGCCTGCAACCCCGGGTGATCGAAGAAGCCGTCGGCCTGGCGGACCTGCTGCCGACCGTGGCCGGCATGGCGGGCATACCGTTCCGCAATGGCGCGATGGGCCGGGATATCCAGCAACCTGCGCCGGAAGGCGAGCGCGTGGTGCCGCTGGTATTGCGCGAGGGCACGTTCCCGCTGATCGGCGGCGTGACCAAGGACTTCCTGCTGCAAATGGAGCACGACGGCAGCTCGCCGACCCTGCATGACCTGGCGTCGCAAACGCCGAGGGACAATGTGGCTCAGCAGTATCCCGAGGAGTTTGAGCGGTTGCAGGGGCTGACTCGTGGCCTGCATGAGAGCGCGCGGTTGATGTTGTTCCGGAACGTGCGCTGAAGTCACCTGACGGTCGGGCTGTACTATCGGCCCAGCCAATCCATCCCCACAATCTATCGATTTGAGGTCCACCTCACCCTCCCCGACTATGGCGGCACTTCCAATAACAAAAACCAGGAACCCGCCATGACTGCCCGCTTCCACAACCCGGTAGACACCCGCTTCGGCTGGGGCTGCCTGCAAGAACTCGCCGCTCTTACCGAAGGCCAGAGCGTCGCCCTCGTGACCTTTCCCGAAGCCCGCGGGCTCGGTTTGGTAGACCGCATCCAGGACCTGCTGGGTGAGCGCCTGGTGTACGTCATTGAAGACGTACAGCCCAACCCTGACGTGGCCCAACTGCGCGACACCTACGAGCGTTTCTGGCTGCAGGCCGGTGACTGCCAGGTGGTGGTCGCCGTCGGCGGTGGCAGTGCAATTGATACGGCAAAGGCCTTGATCGTCGGCACCGATTCCGGGGATTTCGACGAGCTGCTGGCGTTGCTGTCCACCGGCAAACCTTTCGCGCCGGCCCGCCACAAGCTGTTGATTGCCGCACCGACCACCGCCGGCACCGGCAGCGAAGTCACGCCATGGGCGACGATCTGGGACTCCGCCAGCCTCAAGAAGTATTCGCTGCACCTGGACTGCACCTGGCCGACAGTGGCGATCATCGACCCGCAGTTGATGCTGACGGTGCCGGCAGGGGTCACGGTGTCCACCGGGCTGGATGCCTTGTCCCATGCGCTGGAATCGATCTGGAACGTCAACGCCAACCCGGTCTCCGACACCTTCGCCATCTCCGCCATCGAAGACATCCTGGAATGCCTGCCGCGCTTGCGGCGTGACCTCGGCAACCAGGAATTGCGCTCGCGCATGGCCTTGGCGGCGCTGAAAGCCGGCCTGGCTTTTTCCAACACCAAGACCGCCCTCGCCCACTCCATCTCTTATGAGATGACTCTGCACCACGGCCTGCCCCATGGCATCGCCTGTTCCTTCACTTTGCCGCTGGTACTGGGCCTGGCATGGGGGCACGACGCCGCGCGGGACCGCACCCTGCAACGGGTATTCGGCACCGACCTGCAGCAGGCCCAGGCGCAGTTGCGCGACTTCCTCCACAGCCTGGACGTGAAGACCGAATTTGCCGACTACGGCGTGAACGCCACCGAGGCCGAGGCGATGATCCGCTTCGCCCTGCAAGGCGCACGCGGCAAGAATTTCATCGGCGCGCAAGCGGCCTAGACTCATCGTAATTCGGTCGTTTCCTGTTGCACCTATCAAGAGTGCCCCCCTGCGGCTGCGGTCGCCGGGGCGAATAACAATAAGGAAAACATCATGAATCGTGCACACGTGCTGCCTGTTCCTGCCGTCCGTACCTCATCGTTTCGCGTAGCCCAGTGGCGCATGCTGCTGGCGGCGATGTTTTGTTATCTGTTTTTCTACACCGGCCGCCAGACCTTCGGCTTTGCCATCCCCGGGATCCAGGCCGAGTTCGGCCTGACCAAGGAAACCCTCGGCTGGGCCTCCGCGGCGATGCTCTGGGCCTATGCGATTGGCCAGGCGATCAACGGCAACCTCGCCGACAAGTTCGGCGGCCGCCGCATCATGACCCTGGGCGCGGTGCTGTCCTGCGCGGCCAACTGGGTCACCAGTTTCGCCAGCGGCTTTGCCGGGTTGATCCTGCCGTGGGGCATCAACGGTTACTTCCAGGCTCTCGGCTGGGCACCCGGCAGCCGGTTGATTTCCAATTGGTGGAGCGCCGGCGAGCGCGGCAAGGTGTATGGCTTTTATGTGTTCGCCGCCGGGTGCGCCTCGGTCCTGTCGTACGTCACCTCCATTGTGGTGCTGGAAGTGTTCCAACTGGAATGGCGCTGGATCTTCCGCCTGCCGGTGCTGTTGATGTTGGCGGGCGGCATCATTTTCTACCTGGTGGCCCGCGAGCGGCCTCAAGACATGGGCTTCGAGCCCCTGGCCGATACCGGCGTGGCGAATGCCGAAGACAAGAATCATGAAGTGGCCCACGGCGAAGTCGAATCCTCGGCGCAGCGCTACAAGGCGGTGCTGAAAAATCCGCGGCTGATCATCGCCGCGATCTCCCTGGGTTTCCAGAACGCCGCCCGCTACGGCCTGATCGTCTGGGTGCCGGTGCACTTCCTCGGGGCCAACTGGAAAAGCGGCGACAGCATGATCGACCCCAAGTGGATCACCGTGGCCCTGCCGGTGGGCATGGCCATCGGCGCCCTGAGCAACGGCTGGGTCTCGGACAAGCTGTTCGGCTCCAAACGCTACCTGGCGATCATGCTCTACATGTTCCTCGGCGCCGCCACCAGCCTGTGGATGTGGAGTTTGCCGCCCCACAGCGCAATCGGCCTGGTGGCGTTGTTCCTCTGTGGGTTCTTCGTGTACGGGCCGGCGTCGAGTTTCTGGGCGCTGTGCCCGGACCTGGTCGGTGCCAAGCGTGCGGGTACGGCCACGGGCGTGATGAACTTCTCATCCTATCTGTTCGCCGGCCTGGCGGAACCGCTGATCGGCAGTATGCTCGACAGTACCGGCAATACCTCGCTGATCTTCATCGTCGTGACCTCGGCCTGCCTGTGCAGCGCAGCGGTGGCGTTGTTTATCCGACGTTGATGACCGGCCCGGCGGACCTCAGGAACAGGACTCGTTATGTACCAGTACCACAAGTGGCTGCGCTCGTTTCATGCGGTGGCGAAGACCGGCAGTTTCACCCTCGCCGCCGAATACCTGAGCGTCGGCCAGCCGACGGTCAGCGAGCAGGTCAACGGGCTGGAGAAGCAGTTCTCGGTGGAGCTGTTCCACCGTCGCGGGCGGTTTATCGAGATGAGTGCCGCCGGGCACGCCCTTTACGGGATCACCCAGGGGCTGTTCGGCCAGGAGGATGAAGCCATGCAACTGTTGCAGAGTTTCAAGCAGCGCAAGACCGGGCTGCTGCGCCTGGGCGCGGTGTCGCCGCCGATCGCGATGAACCTGACCTACGAGCTGATGCAGCGCCACCCGGACATCGAACTGGAAACCTCGTTTTCCCCGGAAAAGGAAACCCTGGACCGGCTCTTCAACTTCGATATCGACGTGGCGATCCTGGCCCTTTCGGAGTTCGACCAGCGCTTCGATACCCAGCTGTATCGGCGCTATCCGATTATTGCGGTGGTGCGCGATGACCATCCGTGGGCCCGGCAGAAAGAGGTGCACGTGGAACAGATCAGCCGCGAAAAGTGGGTGATGCGCGAGAAAAGCTCACGCACCCGGCAACTGGTGGAAGAAAGCTGCAAGCGCCAGGGCATCGCCGTGAACTGCGTGATGCAGCTGAACAGTCGCGAAGCCATTGTGCACGCGATCACCAAGGGCATCGGCATCGGCTTTGTGTCTGCCGTGGAATACGCCGAAACCCCGGGCACCACGCCGATCACCTTCGTCGACCATCCGTTTTTCATCGACTACCACTTGTGTTGCCTGGGCATCCGCCGCAACCGACCGATGATCGCCGAGCTATTCGAGGCCAGCCCGATCCCGGCCACCTGATCGTCTTGACCGTTTAAACCCTCACCAGGCGCTTACCTCTTCTTTGAGAGAGGGACGGCCTGCTCACACCTGAAAATGGAGACTTGCCATGCACTACCAACAACCTTCCAAGCTGCAAGCCGTGGTCCTGGACTGGGCCGGCACCGTCGTCGACTTCGGTTCCTTCGCCCCCACGCAGATTTTTGTCGAGGCGTTCGGCGAGTTCGGCGTCGCCGTTTCCCTGGAGGAAGCCCGCGGCCCGATGGGCATGGGCAAGTGGGATCACATCCGCACCTTGTGCAACCTGCCGCAGATTGCCGAGCGTTATCGGGCGGTATTTGATCGCTTGCCGACTGACGAGGATGTCACCGCACTGTATGAGCGCTTCATGCCGTTGCAGATCGAGAAAATCGCGCTGCATTCGGCGGTCATTCCCGGCGCCCTTGAGGCGATCAACACCCTGCGCGGGCAGGGCTTGAAGATTGGCTCCTGCTCCGGGTACCCGGCGGTGGTGATGGCCAAGGTGGTCGAGCTGGCGCGACAGAACGGCTACGTCGCCGACCATGTGGTGGCGACCGACGAAGTGCCCAACGGGCGCCCGCATCCGGCGCAGGCACTGGCCAACGTGATTGCCCTGGGGGTCAGCGATGTGGCCGCGTGCGTGAAGGTCGACGACACCTGGCCGGGGATCCTGGAAGGCCGTAGCGCCGGCATGTGGACGGTGGCGCTGACCTGTTCCGGCAACGCACTGGGTTTGACCTACGAGCAATACAAGGCGCTGCCTGCTGCTGAGCTGGCGCTGGAGCGTGCGCGCATTACACAGATGTTCGAGGGCTCGCGGCCGCATTACCTGATCGACACCATCGTCGAACTGCCGGCGGTGATCGACGATATCAATGCGCGTTTGGCGCGCGGAGAAACGCCGCAGGGTTCTTGATGGGCCGATGGGGTCAGTGAGCTGACCCCACACTGCGGCCTATCGCCCTGCGACAAGCTGCTCGCTAAGTATCCACAGCCGCTGCGCCAACCCGGTATCCACCGCCCACGGCCTGACACCCAACTGCTCTTCCGATTCCGCACTCACTGCCGCCGCCACATCACAGTTCTCGCAATAGACCCCGCCCATTCCCGCCAACTGCCCACTCACCGCGCACCACACACTGGTGGCCGCGCCTTGCTCCGGGGTTTTCATGTTCCGCTCAGGGTCGATCACCGGTTTCCCGTGCTCGTCGACATAGCCTGATGCCTGCAAGACTTCAGGCTTCATGTGCCGCACCAGATCGGTAATGATTCCACCGGGATGCACCGCAAAAGCCCTTACCCCACTCGCCGCACCGAGCGTATCCAGATGCACGGCGAACAGCGCATTGGCAGTCTTGGACTGACCGTAGGCCCTCCATGGATCGTAGGCCTGGCGCTCGAAATTCCAGTCGTCAAAGTCGACGGCGCCGTGCACATGCCCCCGTGAGGACAGCGTCACCACCCGTGCACCTTCGGCGCGCTGCAAGGCCGGCCACAGGCGCTGGGTAAGCAGGAAATGCCCGAGATGGTTGGTCGCAAACTGAGATTCGTAGCCCTGGGCATTGCGGCTCAACGGCGGCGCCATGATGCCCGCGTTATTGATCAGCAGGTGCAGCGGGCAGCCTCTCGCCAGAAAGCACTCGGCAAACTGTTCGATGGACTGGGCGTCCATCAAGTCCAGGGGTTCAAGTTGCAGCTGTGGGTAAGGTTTGAGTGCGGCGCGTGCCTTGGCCAGGTCACGGGCCGGGACGATCACGCGGGCGCCCGCGGCAGCCAGGGTACGGGCGGTGACCAGGCCAATGCCGGAGTAGCCGCCCGTGACAATCGCCACCTTGCCCGAGAGATCGACGCCCCGGATGACTTCGGCGACGGTGGTTGCTGCTCCATAGCCGCTGTGGATCGGTTTTTGTACTGTGGGCATGACAGAGTCTCCATTGGACGTGTGGTTAACACGCTACCCCTCGAAAGCCGTACTCTGAATACTCGATTATCCCATTTACATGCGTAAAAGTACGAATATGCCCAGCGACCCGTTTTCCGAGATTCTCACGTTCGTGAATGCCCAATCGGTTATGACCGGCGGCTTCAGCGCGGGCGGCGCCTGGGCCCTGCGTTTTCCCGCGCCGGACAAGATCAAGTTTTTCGGGGTGGTGAAGGGGCAGTGCTGGTTGTGGATGGATGGCGAACTGGCGCCGGTGTTGATTGAGGCGGGCGATGTGTTCCTGCTGTGTGCGCAACGCTCGTTTGTGCTTGCAGGCGATGTGTCGGTCGCGCCTTTGGAAGCGCGGCAATTATTCGCTGACGCCGGCCGCTTCCCGCAAATCGGTGACGGCCAGGGCTGTGTGCAAATCGGCGGCTACGTGCAACTGGACCCGGAGAGTGGCGGCCTGCTGGCCAACGCGCTGCCGCCCCTGATCCACGTGCGGGCCACGTCGCCGCAAGCGACAATCGTGCAATGGCTACTCGGCCAGTTGGCACATGAGGGGCAAGCCAATTTGCTCGGGGCAAGCTTGGCGTCGGCGCAACTGGCGCAGTTGATGTTTATCCAGATCCTGCGGGCCTATGTCGAGACCTCGGGCGTATTACCCGAAGGCTGGCTGCGCACGGTCAGCGACAAGCGCCTGGCCCCCGCGCTGCGCTTGATACACAGCGAGCCGGGGCGTGCCTGGACACTGGAAGACCTGGCTACGGCGGCTGCGATGTCGCGCACCACCTTTTCGCACTACTTCAAGAGCGTTGCCGGGGTACCACCGTTGGCGTACCTGACCGAGTGGCGCATGCGCCTTGCGCAACGAGCGTTGCGCGAGGGGAATCTGTCAGTGGGCGTGCTAGCGCAGTCGTTGGGGTACGGTTCTGAAAGTGCGTTCAGCAACGCCTTCAAGCGAGTGACAGGAAAGGCCCCGAGGCATTATCGGGACGCGTGCCGTCAATCAATGTGAATTACTGCGCCTGGAACGTCGCAAGGTACGCCAGCAGGTTATCGATCTTCTCCTGGTCGCTGATCCCCCAGAAAATCATCCGAGTGCCGCTCACGACCTTTTTCGGTGCCTCGATGTAGGCGGCCAGCTTGTCCCGCGTCCAGACCACGCCTGAATTCTTCATCGCATCTGAATACTGGTAATCAGTGGTCGTGCCGGCCGGGCGGCCAATGATGCCGTTGAGCTGCGGCCCGAAACCGCCCCGGGCATTTTCGCCGACGCTATGGCAACCGCCGCAGGTTTTGCTGAATAACTTTCCACCGGCTTCGGCGTCTCCCGCCGCCGCTGCCGGCAGGCTGACGAGACCGGCAATCAGGGCGAGGCTGAATAATACGACGTACTTCATGGGTAACTTTCCATCCGTTGTGCCGGTTCAGCTGGGGACTTGCCATGACATGGCACAGCGACTGCCCGGCGCAAAACCGTGACGATACTCCTCACGCAGAGCCTCTGCCAAACGATGATCCGGCGCCAGCGAATGTGCTTGCTCAAATCCCAGCCGCTGATCAAACGGGCTGTTCCAGGGCACGTCGCAAAATGTGGTCAAGGTGACTGCCCGCAACCGGCGCGAGCGAGCCTCATTCATCACGGCCTCAAGCAATTGCCGCCCTGCGCCACGGCCCTGCATGACCTGCGCCACCGACAGTTCATGGATGTGCAGGTCGTCATCAAACATCTGTGCACTGAGAAAACCCTGGACCTGGCCAGCAGCATCCACCGCCACCCAACACGTACCCCACGCGATCAACTGCAGATGACGTTCAACACTCATGACCTCGGCATCGGCCAGCCAGCTCAAGGATTCGATCGCACGAAAGGACTGGGCCGCACTGCGCTCTATTGCAGGTAAACACACTGCGTCGGGTGCGGCGGCAAGTCGGATAACAGTGAGCATGAGGCAACCCGGGATCGTTGAAACACCTGAGATTAACATCTGGAAACAGCCACTCAATTGATATCACCCCACCACTCTGCTTGCATGCCCGCTCCTCTCGGCACAGCGGTTCAGGAGACAAGCGATGAAAACCATGGTGGTCGGTGCAAGCAAAGGATTGGGCAGGGCCTTGATGGAAGGGCTGGGCGGGGTTGGGGATACGCTGATCGGGGTGTCCCGCAGTCGCCCTGATCCCTTGACGTGCAGCACTGGCGCCGAGGTGCGCTGGGTGGAAGCAGACCTTGGCGTGCCTGGCCAAGCGGCGCACGTCATCGAGCAGGCGGTGGCGGCAGGCGGGCTGGACACACTGATCTATAACCTGGGCATCTGGGAGGCGCGGGCGTTTGATCCGGCGTACAGCTATCTCACCGACGAGGACACGCAACTGGAAGCCATCGTCAGTTGCAACATCACCGCACCGCTGTTGTTGATCAAGCGGCTGCTGCCGGTGTTATTGAAGAGCCCACAGCCGCGCATCATCCTCACAGGCTCGACCTCGGGACTGCCCCAGAGCGGCCGGCCCGAAGTGGCGTTCGGCGCCTCGAAATTCGCCTTGCGCGGCATCGCCGATGCGCTGCGTGAAGGCTATCGCCAGCAGCGCCTGGGCGTCACTTGCCTGAACCTGGGCTATCTGAATACCGAAGATTCCTTGAGCACCTCACGCACCCAGGCCGAACAGCGCGGTGAGGGCCAATTGATTCCGGTGCATGACGTGGTGCAGGTGGTGCGTATGGTCTTGAGCCTGTCCGGCGCCAGTTTCGTCAAGGAGCTGACGTTGCCGGCGCTGCTGGATGAACGCTTCTAGCAGGTTTCGCCAGTGGAGCGCCCTGCCCTGACGCAATTCAAAGACAACCAAATGACCACCCATCGCAAAAAAAACATCCAATCGAACCTAATCAACGGCGCCCCACTCCACCTTACTTAACCCGGATGGTGGAGTAAGGATCATGGCTCAGCCATCGATATTGGTGCTGGAAGACGACGAAATCATTCGCTCGTTGATGGTAGATGTACTGGAGGATTTCGGCGCGGTGGTGACCTCGTTCCCGTCCGCAGACGAAGGAATGATTTTTCTTGAACGGGCCAGTGATCCGGTAGACTTGATTGTCAGCGATATCCAGATGCCCGGCCTGCTCAATGGCTACGACTTGAGCAAAGTAGTCGCCCATCGCTGGCCGACGCTGCCGGTGGTGCTGACCTCGGGCAACACCGCAATGGCCTCGCAGTTGGGCAGCACCGTGCGGTTCCTGCCCAAGCCGTGGACCACCAAGCGCCTGATCGACTGCGTGCAGTCGGCCCTGGTGCAGGGTTCGCCCATGCACTGATAGCATCGCGATATCAGCCAAGGCGAACTTCACGGCGACTCCTGCGGTCAGTTATTAAGCAACCTTACATGGCCAGCAGGCCCCCAGTTCGAGTTTACTGAATGCATTCACAGGCCCATGACGTTGGTGCGCCCCCTGTACTTGAAGCCCTGCGCTCGGGTACCGCTTTACTGCACGTCGCCCTGGAAAAGCGCTTGCCGTTTTTCTCCCCGCAGCTCGATCACACTCGGTATAAACGCCTGCTCCAGGCCTATTACGGGTTCTACAACCCTCTGGAAACGACGCTGAACGACAGCGGCTTGATCCCCGTGGGGTTTGATCAGGTGCTGCGTCGCAAAACTCCCACCTTGCTGACGGATCTTCACGCCCTGGGCCTGGACGCCCGAGCCATCGCCGCCCTTCCCCATTGCATGTCGCTACCGCTCCTCGACACGCCGGCCGCCTGCCTGGGCGCGCTGTATGTGCTGGAAGGCGCCACCCTGGGCGGGCAGATCCTGCGCCGGGAAATGGCCCAGCGCCTGGGACTGGATGCCGACAACGGCGGCGCGTTTCTCAACGTGTACGGCGCTGAAACCGGTCGGCGCTGGAAAGACTTTCTCGACTACCTGAGCCATGTGCCCCTCGATGCGCACGCCAAACTGCGCGCCGTGAACGCGGCTCGCTCGACATTCAGCTGCTTTGAGCAATGGCTCGACATCCAGGAGGTACTGCTATGAAACCCGAAGATTTTGAAGAGTTGCTTGCCAACTGTGCAGACGAACCCATCCGCTTCCCGGGGGCCATCCAGCCCCACGGTGCGCTGCTGACCCTGTCCGAGCCGGACCTGCATATCGTGCAGGTGAGCGCCAACGTAGCCGAACTGTTCAACCACTCACCGGAATCCCTGCTAGGCCAGCCGCTGCACACATTGATCGGCATTGAACATGCCGAAGCCGTCCGGGCCATGGTCACGCAAAACAGCTTTTTCGACGCCGCACCGCTGCACATGACCCTCAACGGCGCCGAGTTCGAAGGCTTGCTGCACCGCCATCAGGATGTGCTGGTGCTGGAGTTCGAACCACGGCTCAAGGACTTCCAGCCGCGGGCACTCAATGGTCGGACCAGCAACCTGGGCAAGATGCTGCAACGCCTGCAGGCAGCGAAAACCCTGCAAGCCTTGTATGAAATCAGCGTCAACGAAATCCAGGCCATGACCGGCTATGACCGGGTGCTGATTTATCGTTTCGAAGAGGAAGGCCACGGCCAGGTGATCGCCGAAGCGTCCGCCCCGTCGATGGAATTGTTCAACGGCCTGTTCTTCCCGGCGTCTGACATCCCCGAACAAGCCCGGGAGCTGTACCGCACCAATTGGCTGCGGATCATCCCCAATGCCGATTACGAGGCAGTGCCGCTGGTGCCCAGGTTGCGCCCGGACACCGGCCAGCCCCTGGACCTGAGCTTCGCCACCCTGCGCAGCGTGTCGCCGATTCACTGCCAGTACATGAAAAACATGGGGGTGCTGTCGTCCATGAGCATCTCCCTGATGGCCGGCGACAAACTCTGGGGCCTGATCAGTTGCGGCAACCGCCAGCCGCTGCTGGTGCCCAATGATTTGCGCACCGCGTGCCAGACCATCGGCCAGGTGCTGTCGTTGCAGATCAGCGCCATGGAGGCCCTGGACCTAAGCCGCCAGCGCGAAGAAAAAGTCGAGGCCCTGGCCTTGCTCAGCCAGGCCATGCAGGCCTCGCCCGCAAACGTCTTCGATGGCCTGGCGCAGCGTCCGCAATTGCTGATGGACCTGACCCTCGCAGGCGGTGTGGCGATCATCGAAGACAAGCAACTGCACCGTTACGGTAATTGCCCGGAACCTGCGCAGATTCGCGCCCTGCACAAGTGGCTGCAAGAGACCGGGCAGCCGGTGTTTGCCAGCCATAACCTGGCCTCGGTTTACCCGCCGGCGGCTGAATACCAGCACGTAGCCAGTGGCGTGCTGGCCATGAGCTTGCCCAAGCCGGTGGACAACGGCGTGTTGTGGTTTCGTCCCGAAGTGAAGGAAAACATCAACTGGAGCGGCGACCCGAACAAACCCCTGGACCTGGAAAGCACCGACGCGGGCCTGCACCTTCGCCCACGCACCTCGTTTGAAATCTGGAAGGTGGAGATGGCTGGCATCTCCACCAAATGGAGCCACGGTGACCGCTTCGCCGCCAACGACCTGCGCCGCTCGGCCCTGGAAAATGACCTGGCCCGCCAGGTGCTGCGTGAACAACAGGCGGTGCGCGCCCGGGATGAACTGGTGGCGGTGGTTTCCCACGACCTGCGCAACCCGATGACGGTGATCTCGATGCTCTGCGGCATGATGCAAAAGGCCTTCAGTTCCGATGGCCCACACACCTCGCGACGGATTTCCTCGGCCATCGATACCATGCAACAAGCCGCCGGGCGCATGAATGTGCTGCTGGAAGATTTGCTCGACACCTCGAAGATCGAAGCCGGGCGCTACACCGTCAAGCCGGTGGCCCTGGACGTGAGCCAGATGTTCGAGGAGGCCTATTCACTGCTCGCGCCCCTGGCGATGGAAAAGGGCATCGACCTGTCCTTCAATGCCGAACCCGGGCTGCAAATCCATGCCGACCCGGAACGGTTGTTCCAGGTGCTGTCGAACCTGATCGGCAACGCCATCAAGTTCACCCCGCGCCAGGGCAATATCGGCATCAGTGCGTTGAGCAATGGCGAAGAGATCGTGTTTTCGGTGCGTGACTCCGGCGAAGGGATCGCCCCTGATCAGTTGCCTCACGTGTTTGATCGCTACTGGACGCAAACCGAAAACAATCCCACCGGCAGCGGCCTGGGCTTGTACATCACCCAAGGCATCGTGCAGGCCCACGGCGGGCGGATCGAGGCTGAGAGTGAGTTGGGGCGAGGCAGCGAGTTTCGGTTTACGGTGCCCAAGCCGGCTTGAAACGGCGCCTCATCGAGACGGCGAAGCATATGGAAACCCAAAGGCCCGGAACGCCGGACCGGGCCAGGGCCACTGATCAGGACGCACTCAAAGGGAGGTGAATGCGCACACTTCACGTCCTTTCTAATGAGAGCCAACATCTATGTCCTTTCCAATCATTGGCAGCGCTTTCCATATCCAATCCTTCAATGGACCCACTCATTCGCCTCAAGCCACTCAACCCGTCCAACCTGTTCAGCCGGCCCCCAAACCAAACGATGAGCCCTCGCGTAGCAGTTCCAACCAGCAAAGTTTTCAGTCGAACAGCAGTAATCTGAGCGGTTTGGGACCCAATTTGCTCTGACCGTTAAGCCTTCCTAAACCGGCAACACCACCACGGCGGCCAACCCGCCGCACGGGCGATTTTCCAGGGTCAGCGTTCCACCGTGTTCCAGGACGATCGCCCGTGCCGTGGAGAGTCCCAAACCGACACCCCCGGTACTTTTATTGCGTGAACCTTCCAGACGAAAGAACGGCAGGAACACCTGCTCATGCTGCTCCTGCGGGATGCCCGGGCCACGGTCCAGCACCCGCACCGTCACCCTTCCCGGGCTCTGTTGCAGCTCAATCTCCGGCGCCAGCCCGTAGTGGATCGCATTGTCCATCAGGTTGGTCATCACTCGCTTGAGCCCCAGCGGACGACCGAAATACACCAGCCGTGGCGGGCCATTGAAGCCGATGTCGATGGACTGGTCGCGGTAGTCGTCAATCAGCGTTTGCAGCAACTCCGCAAGGTCCAGTTGGGTGGCCTGTTCCAGGCGCGCATCGTCGCGAAAGAATTCCAGCGCGGTGTTGATCATCGCCTGCATCTCGTCGACATCCCGGAACAGGCGGTGCTGCTGGTCGGCATCTTCGATGAATTCCCCCCGCAGGCGCAGGCGGGTCAGCGGCGCACGCAGGTCATGGGAAATCGCGGCGAGCATCTGGGTGCGGTCCTGGATGAAGTGCTGCAACTGCGCCTGCATGCCGTTGAACGCGAGAATCGCCTGGCGGATTTCCTGGGGGCCGACCGGCTCGATAGGCGGCGCACGAAAGTCGGCGCCGAAACGTCGCACACCCTGGGCGAAATACTGCAGCGGCCGGGCCAGGCGCCGGGTGGCGATCAGCGTGACCAGCGCGGTGGAAATCAGTACCAGCATCAGCACGATCAGGCTTCGCGGGCCTTCCGCCAGGCCCCAGCTGCGCGACGGCGCGCTGAACATCAGCCAGGATTCATCCACCAGCTGCACCACCAGCGCATAGCGCCCGCCGGGGCCAGGCCAGTCGGACGGTTCGTAGGCTTCCATTCGCCGCTCCGGCCCCTTGAGCAGCTGCTTGAACACCTGGTCGGAGTGAAACCCCGGGTCTTCCAGAACCGGCACATCAATGCCTGTGCGGGTGGCCGACCAACTCACATTGAAGCTGTCATCGGCCACTGCCCGAGTCAGTTGCGCGCGCTGGGACGGCTCTGCCGCTTCGATCATCCGCACGATCACCGCGACCTTCTCCAACAGGCCGGTTTCACCCAACGGCGGCCTGGCCCAAACGCCAGCCAGTTGCACAAACAGCGCATTGAAGGCCAGCGCTGTGAGCATCGCAATCAGGATGGTCAGGGCAATCCAGCGGGCCACGGTGTCCCGAGGTTTGAAGCGGCTCATGAGCGGGTCACCGCGACGGTGAACTGGTAACCACCGTTGCGCACGGTACGAATCATCGCCGGGCGCTTGGTGTCGAACTCCAGCTTGCGTCGCAGGCGGCTGACCTGCACGTCGATGCTGCGGTCGAACGCGTCGTGGCTATGGCCCCGCGCCAGGTTCAGCAATTGCTCGCGGGTCAGTACGCGCTGAGGGTGTTCGACGAACACCAGCAGCAGGTCGAACTCCCCGGACGACAACGGGATCATCACCTGGTCCGGCGAGCGCAACTCACGGCGCGTCAGGTCCAGTTGCCAGCCGGCGAAACGAATCAGCGGGCGCGACACGTCGCCCAACGTCGGCCGGTTTTCACCCGCCCGACGCAGTACGGCGCGCACCCGGGCAAGTAATTCACGGGCATCGAAAGGTTTGCTCAGGTAATCATCGGCGCCCATTTCCAGGCCCACCACGCGATCACTCAGTTCGCCCATGGCGGTCAGCATGATCACCGGTGTTGCGTATTGCTGGCGCAGGCGCTGGCACAGCAACAGGCCGTTATCCCCCGGCAGCATCAGGTCGAGGATGATCAGGTCGGCAGGTGTACGCTCCATGGCCGCCCACAGCTCGGCGCCATTGGCGGCGGTCTCGACCGTGTAGCCATGTTGCAGGAAGAATTTCTTCAGCAGGGCGAGGACCTCGAGGTCATCGTCCACGATTAAAAGATGGCTCACCGATGGGCATCACTTGGTCTTGTCGATGCGCCATCTAAAACCATTCGACGCGGCCCGTCATATATTTCAATCGTGCAATAAAGCGTCAACGGCGCAATAAAGCAGACATCTTTGCGCAAGCTGCGGCTGCCAGCATCGGCTTCCTTTTCCCGGAGACTGACCCCATGCGCTCGCTGACGTATCCCCAGCACCTGGCTCGCCAGGCGGTGTTGTTGCTGACTGTGTCTTACCTCACAGGCTGCGCGAGCCCGGCCAACGTAACGAGTACCACACGCTGCGCACAGGTTTCCTACCCGGTGTATGACCCCGCCGAACCAGTCAACCGGGGCGTGTTCGCCTTCAACCGCGCGGTGGATGACTACGCCCTGGCGCCTGTAGCCCGGGGCTACCGATACATGCCGGAGTTTTTCCAGCAGGGTGTGCATAACTTCGCCAGCAACTTCAGCGAGCCCAAGGTCTTCATCAACGACCTGCTGCAAGGCAACCCACGGCGCTCGATCAACACCCTGGGACGTTTTGCGGTGAACACCACCGTGGGGATCGTCGGCTTGATCGATGTCTCGGACCCGCTGGGCATCCCTCGCCACACCGCCGACTTCGGCCAGACCTTTGGCGTGTGGGGGATTGGCAACGGGCCGATTGTCGAACTGCCGTTGCTGGGCACCGGCAACAGCCGCGATGCGGCGGGCAAGGTCCTGAACTTCCTGGTGGCGCCGCTGGGCGACAGCGATACCGTGCAAACCCTGGGCACCATCAGCCTGGTGGGTGGCACAGTGGACACGCGCGCCTCGTTGCTGCCGCTGACCGACAGCCTGCAAAAGCTGCCGGACTACTACAGTGCCTTGCGTAACGTGGTGGCCGAACACCGCGCGGCCTTTGTGCTGGAGGGCAAGCAGGGGGCGACGTCGCCTCAGGCCGATAATTGTGCACAGGGAGCCGGCGATGATTTCTGAATCAAGCTCACTGGTCCTGCAACGTCAGGTTCGTAAACGCGGGACCAGCGCCCTGCTCTGCCGGGAGACCCGCCTGAGCCTGTCGTCGGAGCAGGGCCGCCTGGTGCTGAGCCGCTATGTCGAACGGTACAGCCCGCAGGGTGTGCGCTGGGTCGAGCGCCAGCACAGTGTGGCCCTGGCCGAAGTGCTGCGCTGGATGATTGCCGAAGGCGAGACCTGCGCCACGCAGTCATGATTTGAGATGAAAGGTTTATAGCCCGGGCCAGTGGGCGCCGGGTAATTTGCGGCTCGCCCGGGTATCGCGCCTTAACAAAACGCTGACATTCAATGCGTTACCTTTTCGGCCCAACCTTGCCCAGAGCCGTTGCCTTGATGCCTCACCCCGACACACTTCCCGCTGTACTCGCCGGCCCGTTGCTGCGACGCCTGGAACCGCGGCGCCTGGTGATGTGGCTGGTGGGAAGTCGTCCCCTGGCATTGACCCTAAGGCTGCAAGTCGCCCAAGGCGCGGCGCTCGATATCGAGTTGGACGCCAGCCAATGCAAGGTGGTGCCCGTCGGGCGCCAGGCCTTTATCCACCTGATCGACGTACCGCTGGCGGAAGCCCTGCCCCAGGACGTGAGCATAGGCTACGACCTGCTGGTAAACCGTGCCGGTATCGCCGAATGGGCGCCGCACCTGCTCTACCCGGGCGCACAAGGCCCGCATTTCGTCCTGCACAGCCGCATCCACCAATTGGTCCACGGTTCCTGCCGCAAGCCCCATCACAGCGCAGCCGACGGTTTGCTGTGTGTCGACCGGCTGCTGGCCGCATCGAACACCCTGGAGGAACGCCCGGCCTTGTTGATGATGAGTGGCGACCAGGTCTACGCCGACGATGTCGCGGGGCCGATGCTGCGGGCCATTCATGCGCTGATCACGCGCCTCGGCCTGTTCGACGAACACCTCGACGGTGCCGTCGTCGACAACAGCGCCGCGCTTTATGAGCATGCCGCCAGCTACTACCATCGAGCCGACCTGTTGCCCGCCCTGAAGAGCAACGAGACCCTGCGCGAGCGTTTTTTTGGCGGGGTGAAGAAGCCTATTTTCACCAGCAGCAGCGCCGACAACCACCTGGTGACTTTTGCCGAAGTCATGGCGATGTACCTGCTGGCGTGGTCGCCCGTACCGTGGCAACTGATCACACCGCAAGCGCCGCAACTGCGCGCCGAAGGGCACGTACGCTATGGGCACGAGCAAGTGCAGATCGACACGTTCCGTGACGGCCTGGGTGGCGTGGCCAGGGTGTTCGCCCACCTCTCCTGCCTGATGATCTTCGATGATCACGACATCACCGACGACTGGAACCTCAGCGCCCAATGGGAAGAAACCGCCTACGGGCATCCGTTCTCCAAGCGCATCATCGGCAACGCACTGCTGGCCTACATGCTGTGCCAGGGCTGGGGCAATAACCCGGATGCGTTCGATACGGTGATCGGCAAAACCCTGGCGCTCACCACACAGGCCCACGACAACTACCTGCAGCCTGACGCTCAAGATGAGCTGGTGGATGACCTGCTGAAGTTCCAGCAATGGCATTACGTGCTGCCCACCACCCCCGCACTGGTAGTGCTCGACACCCGTACCCGGCGCTGGCGCAGCGAGTTCAACCTCAAGCAACCCTCCGGCCTGCTGGACTGGGAAGCACTGAGCGAACTGCAACAGGAGCTGCTGGATCACCCTTGCGCGATCATCGTTTCACCGGCGCCGATCTTCGGCGTCAAGCTGATCGAAACCGTGCAGAAGGCCTTCAGCTGGTGCGGCTACCCGCTGTTGGTGGACGCGGAAAACTGGATGGCCCACCGCGGCGCGGCACAGGTGATCCTCAACATCTTTCGTCACTCCCGCACACCGGGCAACTACGTGATCCTCTCGGGAGACGTGCACTACTCGTTTGTCTATGAAGTGCTGATTCGCCACCGCAATGCCGGTCCAAAAATCTGGCAGATCACCAGCAGCGGCATCAAGAACGAATTCCCGCCGCGCTTGCTGGAATGGTTCGACCGTCTCAATCGATGGCTCTACTCACCGCGCTCACCGCTGAACTGGTTCACCCGTCGCCGACTCATGCAGGTAGTGCCGCATATTCCGGAACACGCTGAAGCGGGCGAACGGCTCTGGAATTCTGCCGGGATCGGGCAGGTGTTTTTTAACCGGCAGGGGCAGCCTGAGGCGATTTATCAGCACAATGCCAATGGGGCGCCCAGGACCAGGATGGCGGCGCCTGATCAGAAGCTGAACCCAAGCAAGTAGTGGCTTTTAGCCACATTCTCACTAGACCAAAGACCCCCTTCTAAGCGCCAAGGCGCCGTTGTACAGTACCGCCAGCCACGGAGTATCGGCATCAATTTTGGCTGGCCCCAGGAGCCAGTCCACGCAGGGAGTGCGCAATGGACGATACATCCGACAGCGAACCGTCAAGGAAGGACTTTTGCGACCTTAACGCCGACATGCTGCATGCCATCATGGAACTGGTCAGCGACGGGATCTGGGACTGGAACGCCAACACCGGGTTCGTCTACCGCAACCCCGGCTGGTACGAAATGCTCGGCTATGCCCATCACTCCCTGGAAAACAGCGTATTCACCTGGGAAAACGTGATTCATCCCGATGACTATCCCCAAGTGATGGTGCTGTTTGATAACTACATCAACCGCCGCACCACTCACTATCAAGCCGAATACCGCTGCCGCAAGAAAGACGGCTCCTACCTGTGGATCGAAGACCGCGGCTACGTGATCGCACGTAACGACGACGGCTCGGTGGCACGCATGGTCGGCGCCCACCGCAGTATCCAGGCGCGCAAACAGTCCATCGAACAGCTGGAGCGCCGCAATCAATCCCTTGAAGCCCTGGTGGCCGAGCGCACCCGCGAGCTGTCGCGTGTCAATCAACAACTGCAGTTGCAACTGGACGAGAATCGCTCCCTGGCCGAACGCGACGCCTTGACTCGCGTGGCCAATCGTTACCGCCTTGAACGCGTCCTGCTGGAAGAGTGCGCTCGCGCCCAACGGTTTCGCCTGCCGCTGTCGCTGATCGCCATGGACATTGACGACTTCAAGCCCATCAACGATCAGCACGGCCATGCCGTAGGCGATGAAACCCTGGTGCGCGTGGTGGAATGCCTGGAGGCCTGCATTCGCCACGGCGACTTGCTGGCCCGCTGGGGCGGCGATGAATTCATGGTCATCGTGCCCAAAAGCACGTTGGAGACCGCGCGGGAATTGGCCGAGCGGATGCGCTGTGCGCTCAAGGACTTGCCCGCCGTGGGCAGCTTCAAGGTGACGTTGAGCCTCGGCGTGGTAGAGCGACGCAACGATGAGTCACCCGCCTGCCTGATGGCCAGGGCCGATCAGGCGTTGTATCGCTCCAAGGCGGCGGGCAAGGACACGGTTTCTTCGTGAAACCTCAGCGAACCGGCGGCGCGTACTGGATCCCGCCATTGCTCCACAGGGCATTAAGGCCGCGCTTGATCTTCAGCACGCTGCCCTGGCCGATGTTGCGCTCGAACACCTCGCTGTAGTTGCCCACTTGCTTGACGATCTGCACGACCCAGTCCTTGCGCAGTTTCAGATCCTTGCCGTAGTCACCGTCTGCGCCGAGCAAACGGGCGACGTCCGGGTTCTTGCTGGACTTGGCTTGCTCTTCAACGTTCTGCGAAGTGATGCCCATTTCCTCGGCATTGAGCATGGCGAACAACGTCCACTTGACGATGCTGAACCACTCGTCGTCGCCCTTGCGCACCAGCGGGCCCAATGGCTCCTTGGAAATCACTTCCGGCAACACCACGAACTCATCCGGGTGAGCCATCTTGATCCGCTGGGCGTACAGCCCCGACTGGTCGGTGGTGAGCACGTCGCAGCGGCCCGCTTCGAGGCCCTTGGCACTTTCGTCAGCAGTGTCGAAGGTAATCGGCGTGTACTTCAGGCCGTTGGCGCGGAAGTAATCCGAGACGTTCAGCTCGGTGGTGGTGCCGGCCTGGATGCAGATGGTCGCGCCGTCCAGGTCCTTGGCGCTCTTCACACCGAGCTTGGTGTTCACCAGGAACCCGATGCCGTCGTAGTAGGTCACGCCGGTGAACACCATGCCCATGCCCGCGTCACGGGAACTGGTCCAGGTGGTGTTGCGGGAAATCAGGTCGATCTCGCCGGATTGCAACGCAGTGAAACGCTCCTTGGCGGTCAACTGGCTGAACTTCACTTTCGACGCGTCACCAAAGAGTGCTGCGGCGACGGCGTGGCACACGTCCACATCAATGCCGGTCATCTTGCCGTTGGCGTCCGGCACGCCAAAACCCGGCAACCCATCACTGACCCCACACTGGATAAAACCCTTCTTCTGGATCGCATCCAGGGTTGCCCCCGCGTGTGCGCTTGCGGCCAGCCCCAATAGTGCTGCGGCGGTGAATGCCGCCAACGTGGATTTCATGTGCTTCATGCAAGGCGCTCCCTGTCGGTCTTTATTATTCGGCGCCACAAACCCGCGCCGTTTATAGTGTTGCCGGTCAGTATCAACGGCTTTACACCTTGGCCACAAACGACGTTTAGGCAAAGGCTCCTTCCGATTTGGAATGAACTTCTCATGATCTCGAAACGCTTGACCCCTTCAATGACCGCCCTGCAGTGCTTCGAAGCCGCCGCCCGCCACCTGAGTTTCACCCGCGCGGCCGAAGAACTGCACCTGACCCAGAGCGCGGTGAGCAAGCAGGTGGCACAGCTCGAAGAGATGCTCTGCCACCCGCTGTTCCAGCGAGTGCGCCAGCGCTTGTACCTGTCGCCGGCGGGCTCGCTGTACCTGGAGGAAGTACGCAAGATCCTCAACCAGGTGGATATTTCCAGCCGCTACATCCTCACCTACGGTGGCGAGACCGAAGTGCTGCGCATCGCCACCCAGCCGACCTTCGGTGACCGCTGGCTGGTGCCCAAGCTCAAGGATTTTGCCGCGCGTCATCCCAATATCCACCTGGACGTGCGCAACGAACTGGAGCCGTTCGACGTGTTGCAGGCCAAGGCGGATATCGCGTTTTTCTTCGGCCAGGGAGCGTGGCCGGGGGCAACTTGCATCGAGTTGTTTCGCGAAGCCGTGGTGCCGGTCTGTGCCCCCGGGTTTGTTGCCGCTGGCAGCAACGCCTCGTCCCGCCACACCTTGCTGCAATGCACCTCGCGCCCGGAAGCCTGGCACGAGTGGTTTCTGGAACAGGGCCTGCACTCGCAAAACAGCTACCACGGGCCGCGTTTCGACACGTTCTACATGTGCATCCGCGCCGCGCAATCGGGGTACGGCGTGGCGTTGGTGCCACAGTATCTGGTGGCCGAGGAATTGGCGAACGCCAGCCTGATGATCCCCTGGGATTACAGAATGCCGAGTGCCGGCGCGCACTTTATCGCCCATGCCGAACATGCCGGGGAGATCCCGAAAGTGAAGGCGTTCCTGAACTGGATGGTGGATGTGGCGAAGGAGCTTGCTCCCTCGCCATAGCACATCCCGACTTTTAATAATGACCCGGCGACTTTATTTCGTTTGCGGGGCAAGGCGGCTCACGGCTTAGATAAAAGGACGCATCCTATTCTTGAGTCCCGGATCCATGAGCCGCGAAACCATCAGCCAGTCGATTTCCATCGTCCACCCCATCAGTCTCAGCCATGGCCGGAACGCCGAAGTCTGGGACACCACCGGCAAGCGCTTCATCGATTTCGTCGGCGGCATCGGCGTGCTCAACCTGGGCCACTGCCACCCGCGTGTGGTGGAGGCGATCCGCGACCAGGCCACCAGGCTCACCCACTACGCCTTCAATGCTGCGCCTCACGCGCCCTACATCGAACTGATGGACCGTCTTACCGCATTCATCCCGGTGGATTACCCGGTCAGTGGCATGCTCACCAACAGTGGTGCGGAAGCAGCGGAAAACGCCCTGAAAATTGTCCGCGGCGCCACTGGCCGCACCGCCGTCATCGCCTTTGACGGTGCGTTTCATGGGCGCACGCTGGCGACGCTCAATCTCAACGGCAAGGTCGCGCCATACAAGCAAAAAGTCGGCGTATTGCCGGGGCCGGTGTTCCACCTGCCCTACCCCAGCCGCGACAACGGCGTGACCTGCGGCGAAGCACTCAAGGCGATGGACCGCCTGTTCAGCGTGGAAATCGACGTCGACGACGTGGCCTGTTTCATCATCGAACCCGTGCAGGGCGAAGGTGGTTTCCTGGCGCTGGACGTGGAATTTTCCCAGGCCCTGCGACGCTTCTGCGATGAGAAAAACATCCTGTTGATTGCCGATGAAATCCAGTCCGGCTTCGGCCGCACCGGCCAGCGCTTCGCCTTCTCACGCCTGGGCATCGAACCGGACCTGATCCTGCTGGGCAAAAGCATCGCCGGCGGTGTGCCGTTGGGTGCGGTGGTGGGTCGCAAGACATTGCTCGACAACCTGCCCAAAGGCGGCCTCGGCGGCACCTACTCCGGTAACCCGATTGCCTGCGCGGCGGCCTTGGCCACCCTGGATGAAATGACGGACGAGCACCTGCAAGGTTGGGGCACTCAGCAGGAAGAAGCGATCGTCAGTCGCTATGAATCATGGTGTTCGAAAAGGCTCTCCCCCTACCTCGGCCGCTTGACCGGCGTGGGCGCCATGCGTGGCATCGAACTGGCCAACGCCGACGGCAGCCCGGCGCCACAACAACTGACCCAGCTGCTGGCACTGGCCCGCGAGGCGGGTTTGTTGCTGATGCCCAGCGGCAAATCGCGGCATATCATCCGCCTGCTGGCGCCGTTGACGATTGAAGCGGCGGTGCTGGAGGAAGGGCTGGATATTCTTGAAGAGTGTTTGGCGAAGTTGGCTTAAAAACCAAAAAGCCCGGCGGGAAGCCGGGCTTCGAACGGAAAACGTCAGTGGACGAGTCGGGCGACGCCAAAGGCGATGGCAGACAAGGCGCCAGCTGTTCCGACAAACCATTTCAGCAGTCGGGTTTCCAACGATTGCATATCCGTTCTGAAATTGGCGATTGAGAGATCCAACCTGGAGGTTGCTTCGAGCAGGTCGATTTTGGTCTGCATCAGATCGGACTTGGTGGCCATGTGCTCCTGCATGCCATCCAACTTCGTCTCGACGCGCTCCAATCTTGCCTCAACTTGTGAAATACGCTTTTCCAAATCGTTTTCTCCTCCGTTGCCCCCACCGCCTGCGCCGCCTTTGCGGTCGTAGCCTGATGACGAACCTTGACGGTACTCCTGGCGAAGATAGCTCACATTATCCTTGAGGTCATTCGCCATTTCAGGCCTCCTTCTTTTGGGTCAAAGCATTCAGTCCATCAGCTACACCTTCCATGCAGTCGATAAATTCATTCAGCTTCACCCATGCTTCATCTGCCGCCTGTTTTACATCCACGTCTTCACTATGTTTGAGCGCACCGGACAAGCTAATGATGCCGGAGCCGAGCCTAGCAATTGCACTGTGATACTGACCGAGAATAATGACTAGTTCCCCGGCTGTTACGGCCTTTGCCTCACCCACGTTATCGTCGCCTTCCATGTCGACCCCCCATCTGTTTTGGTGACGCAGATAACCACGCCCTCAAACACAAACCAACGCACAGATTGCTACCAAATCCGACGATCCAGCGCACTATTACCAAATCCGAAAGAATCCATCTTCCGTTTAGCCCTTTCTCTCCCCGCGCCAGGGCTTTATCCTTGTCAGCAACAAACTGAAACGTTTCATCATTCCACCAAACCATCGACCGCCCGTGTTCAACGCCCTTGTGCGAACGCGCCAGGCCGCTGTTTGCGTTTCAAAACCATAAAATATTAAGACCCCATTTTGCCTATGCCTGCTTTCCCAAACCTGCGCCTGTGCGCTGCGCTGTTACCGTTCGGCCTGATCAACTGTGCCCAGGCCGCACCTGCCTTTGACGCTGAATCACCGTGGATGCTGGGTGATTTCGGCGGCGCTCGGACAGCGCTGTCTCAACAAGGCTACGACTTCAAATTCGACTACACCGGCGAAATGGGCAGCAACCTGCACGGCGGCTCGGATCACGACCGCACTGCGCGCTACAGCGACCAATTCGGCCTGGGCACGCACCTGGATCTGCAGAAGATCCTCGGCTGGCACGACGCCGAGTTCCAGTTGACGGTGACCGAGCGCAGCGGCAACAACATCACCAATGACCGGGTCAACGATCCGCGTGTGGGCGGTTTTACCTCGTCCCAGGAAGTCTGGGGCCGTGGCCAGACCTGGCGCCTGACGCAGATGTGGTACCAGCAGAAATTCTTCGACCAAAAGCTCGACATCAAGGCCGGGCGCTTTGGCGAAGGTGAAGACTTCAACAGCTTCCCCTGCGACTTCCAGAACCTCGCATTCTGCGGCTCGCAGGTCGGTAACTGGGTTGGCAGCATCTGGTACAACTGGCCGGTGAGCCAGTGGGCGTTGCGGGTCAAATATCACCTGACGCCCGAGTTGTACGCCCAGGTCGGCGCCTACGAACAGAACCCGTCCAACCTCGATCGCGGCAACGGCTTCAAGCTCAGCGGCAGCGGCACCCAAGGCGCCCTGCTCCCGGTTGAGCTGGTGTGGACGCCTACGCTGAACGGCCTGCCCGGCGAATACCGCGCCGGCTACTACTACAGCAGCGCCAAGGCCAGCGATGTGTATAAAGACCGCAACGACCAGCCGGCAGCCCTCAGCGGCGAGGCCTATCGCAGCGCCTCCAGCAAGCACGGGGTGTGGCTGGGGGTGCAGCAGCAAGTCACCAGCCTGGCCAGCGACCATTCTCGGGGCTTGAACGTGTTCGCCAACGGCACGATGCACGACAAGAAAACCAACGCTGTGGATAACTACGTGCAAGCCGGCGTGGTCTACAAGGGCCTGTTCGACGCCCGCGCCAAGGACGATATCGGTTTCGCCGTGGCCCGGGTGCACGTCAACCCGGCCTACCGCAAGAATGCCGAGGCAAGCAACCAGGCCCACGCGGTATACGACTTCGATGACCCATCCTACCTGCCGATTCAACACACGGAATACAGCGCTGAGCTCTATTACGGCATCCATGTCACCCAGTGGCTGACGGTGCGCCCGAACCTGCAATACATCCGTCACCCCGGAGCCGTGGCCCAGGTGGATGACGCGCTCATCGGCGGGATCAAGCTGCAAAGCTCATTCTGACGTTGTAAGTAAATTCTGAAGAAAACGAATTAGCCCTGAACCAAGCCTGCGCCGGAACGTCATCTACAGTGAACTGTGCGCAATCAATTCAAAACGTAACGGAGAACCACACTATGAGCACTGATGGTGCTTCAAGTCCAAGTCGCCTGCTGCCCAGGCTGCTGGGGATCTTGCTGCTGATAATGGGCCTGGCCTTGTTGGCCGGGGGGATCAAGCTGAGCATGCTCGGCGGGTCGCTGTATTACCTGCTGGCCGGTCTCGGCATCACCGTCACAGGCCTGTTGCTGCTGGCAACACGCCGTGCGGCGCTGGGCTTGTACGCACTGGTGCTGTTTGCCAGCACCGTATGGGCGCTGTGGGAAGTCGGCCTGGACTGGTGGCAACTGGTACCGCGCCTGGCCCTGCTGTTTGCCCTCGGCATCGTCATGCTGCTCCCGTGGTTCCGCCGTCCGTTGCTGCGTGGCCAAGCCTCGCCGCTGGGCACTGGCGCGCTGAGCGTCGCGGTCGTACTGGCCGGCGCCGCTGCATTGGCCAGCCAATTCACCGACCCGGGCGCCATGGTCAAGAAAGGCCAGCTGGACCGCGATGCGGTACCGGGCATGGCAAGCACTGCGCCAGCCCAGGCTGATGGTGACTGGAACTCCTATGGCCGTTCAGCCTTCGGTGATCGTTACTCGCCACTCGCACAGATCACTCCGGAAAACGCCCACAAGCTGGTTCCAGCCTGGACCTTCCGTACGGGCGACATCCCTGGCCCAGGCGATCCCGGTGAAACCACCGCGGAAAACACCCCGCTGAAAGTCAACGGCATGCTCTACGTGTGCACGCCCCACAGCCAGGTGATTGCCCTGGACCCGGACACCGGCAAGGAAATCTGGCGTTTCGACCCGAAGATCAGCAGCGAAGGCGCTGCCAACTTCAAGGGTTGGGCGCACATGACCTGCCGTGGCGTGTCGTATCACGATGATGCCGTGTATGCCTCGGAACAGAGCCCGACTGGCAGCGCCAGCCCGGCCGCCGCGCCGAATGCCTGCCCGAAACGCATCTTCGTCCCTACCGCCGACACCCGTCTGATCGCCCTGAACGCCGACACCGGCAAGATGTGCGAAGACTTCGGTGACAAAGGCCAGATCGACTTGCGTGCCAACATCGGCACCTTCGCCCCGGGCGGTTACTACTCCACCTCGCCACCGGCCGTTACCAAGAACCTGGTGGTAATCGGCGGTCACGTGACCGACAACGTCTCCACCGACGAGCCTAGCGGCGTGATCCGTGCGTTCGACGTGCACACCGGCAAGCTGGTGTGGAACTGGGACAGCGGCAACCCGGACGACACCACCCCGTTGGCCGAGGGCAAGACTTACACCCGCAACTCGCCAAACATGTGGTCGATGTTCGCGGTGGACGAAAAACTCGGCATGCTCTACCTGCCGATGGGTAACCAGATGCCCGACCAGTACGGCGGCGACCGGACTCCGGACTCCGAGAAGTACAGCGCCGGCCTGACTGCCCTGGACATCGACAGCGGCCACGTGAAGTGGACCTTCCAGTTCACTCACCATGACCTGTGGGACATGGACGTGGGCGGCCAGCCTTCGCTGATCGACATCAAGACCGCTGACGGCGTGAAGCAAGCGGTGATGGCGTCGACCAAGCAAGGCAGCATCTACGTGATCGACCGCTCGAACGGTCAGCCTGTAGTGCCGATCAATGAAATCCCTGTACCGCAAGGCGCAGTGGCCGGCGATCACACCGCACCGACCCAACCGAAGTCCGACCTGAACTTCATGCCACCGCCCCTCAAGGAGCGCGACATGTGGGGCGTGACGCCATTCGACCAGATGCTGTGCCGGATTGACTTCAAATCCATGCGCTACGACGGTCCGTTCACCCCGCCGTCGCTGCAGGGCTCGATCGTTTACCCAGGTAACTTCGGCGTGTTCGACTGGGGTGGCATTTCCGTCGACCCGGTTCGCCAGATCGCGTTCGTGAACCCAAGCTACATGGCGTTCAAATCGAAACTGATCCCGGCTGCCGATATTGCCAAGCAAGGCCCACGGGTCAGCGAAACCGAAGGCGTGCAGCCAAACAAAGGCGCGCCATACGGCGTGATCCTCGAAGCCATGCTGTCGCCACTGGGCCTGCCGTGCCAGGCGCCGGCGTGGGGTTATGTGGCCGCTGTCGACCTGACCAACCACCAGACCATCTGGATGCACAAGAACGGCACCGTGCGTGACAGCTCGCCGGTTCCGATTCCACTGACCATGGGCGTGCCAAGCCTGGGCGGGACTTTTACCACCGCCGGTGGCGTGTCCTTCCTCAGCGGTACCCTTGACCAGTACCTGCGTGCCTATGACGTGAAAAACGGCAAGCAGTTGTGGGAAGGCCGCCTGCCAGCAGGCGCGCAAACCACACCAATGACCTACACCGGCAAGGACGGCAAGCAGTACGTGCTGGTCATGGCCGGCGGTCATGGTTCCCTGGGCACCAAGCAGGGTGACTATGTGATGGCGTTCAAACTGCCGGATTAAGCAAAACCGGCAGTAAGAAAAAGGCGGCTACCTAAGTGGGTAGCCGCCTTTTTTTATGCGTGAAATAAAGCGATCCGATAGCGCCGATGTATTTAAAAGTTTACTCGGAAAAGTCCTATACCTCCCCAAAAGTCTTTCCCTCAACTTTGGCCCTGCGCCATCCGACGCTCACTGTCGCCAGTAAATCCCCAGCCAAACAAACGTTATCTATATGACGTGCTGTAACTAACATGGAGTTTTCATCATGACGGACCTCAACAGCGTTGAATCAATACCTGCAGTCCCGCATAGCCAGGTGCCCGGGATCCTGGCGCTTGAGCAACTCGACACACTCAGCCTGGAAAAACTTATTCGCGGAGAAATACTTGCCATCCGGGTACCTGACTACGCGAATGAACAAACCAGCGAAGTACTAAATAAACATATCAACGAAACGGCGACGCTCCAGGAATATAACCACGAGACCTATGAGCACGGAAAAGTTGTCCAGCATTTCTATGGTGTCCATCGCTGGGGAACACCGTTCAACTCCACCTACGGCAAGGCCGCAGACAGCTATTCGCAGCAGAAATACTACGCAGACGCCACCCACATGCGCTGCGTGATCGATGACCTCTGTGCCCCGCGCAAACCACCCATCCATCTACTGATGGAGCATATCCGGCAGGTGTGGCCAGAAGGTGCGACAACCGCGGCGTTCCAGGGCCAGCCGATGTTCTGCGGCATTATCCGCGCCATGTTCCCGGAGACAGCCCACCTCTCCGAAACAGTCCCCCATGTCGATTGCCTGCCCTTGTCGATTGCCGAACTGGAACATCAATTCAGCGCGAATATTTACCTCGAAGTACCCCCTTCCGGAGGTGAACTGGTCATTTGGGATACCGAGGCGTTTACCTACGACGAGGTCATCCGTTTCGAAGGGGCGGAACTGCCCGAAGATCGTTTGCAAAAACCGCTGCGCATCCAGCCGCAGAAAAACGAACTGGTGATTATCAATACTCGCCGTCCCCATGCCATTTGCGGTTTCGATTCAGGCAAGCGCATCAGCATCCAGTCGTTTATCGGCTATACCACTGGCCAGCCGTTTTACTTCTGGTGCTAACGCCTTTATTTCTCTTCCTGACGGACACCCTGATATGACACCTGAAGAATTCCGCCGACATGGCCACGCCATGATCGACCTGATTGCAGACTATCGACAAAACATCGAGCAACGCGGTGTGCAACCCACCACGGCCCCGGGAGAAATCAGGTCCGCATTGCCGGCCAGCCCGCCTGAGACAGCCGAACCGTTCGAACAGATCATGGGCGACGTCGAAACACTGATCATGCCCGGTCTGTTGCATTGGCAGCATCCAAGCTTCTTCGGGTTCTTCCCGTCGAATGTGGAACTGTCCTCCGTCCTCGGCGATTGCTTGAGTACCGGCCTGGGCGTGGTGGGATTGTCGTGGCAATCGAGCCCGGCCCTGACTGAAATAGAGGAAGTCACCACCGATTGGCTGCGCGACATGATCGGCCTGAGCGCCAACTGGAGCGGAGTGATCCAGGACTCGGCCTCGACCTCCACCCTCGTGGCGCTGATCAGCGCCCGCGAACGCAGCTCCCACTACGCGCTGATGCACGATGGCCTGCAAAACAGCGGCGCCCCCTTGATCGTCTACACCTCGGCCCACGCCCATAGTTCAGTGAACAAGGCCGCGATCCTGGCGGGGTTCGGCCAGAACAATATCCGTACCGTGGCAACCGACGAACACAATGCAATGTCACCGCATGCATTGGAGCGGGCAATCGAACAAGACCTGGCTGCCGGGAACAGACCCTGTGTGGTGATTGCGACCACCGGCACAACGGCAGCCATGGCCATCGATCCCCTGGAAGCCATCGGCGCCCTGACGCAACGCCACGGCCTGTGGTTGCATGTCGACTCAGCCATGGCCGGGGCCGCGATGATCCTCCCGGAATGCCGCGCGCTGTGGCACGGCATCGAGAACGCCGACTCGCTGGTCCTCAACCCTCACAAATGGCTGGGGGCGGCGTTTGATTGCTCGGTGTACTTTGTACGCGACCCCGAGCACTTGATTCGCATCATGACCACCAACCCCAGCTATCTACAGTCCAAGGCTGACGGCCAGGTCAGGAACTACCGCGACTGGCGGATCTCCCTGGGCAGCCGGTTCCGCGCGCTGAAGCTGTGGTTCCTGATCCGCGAGCAAGGCGTCAGCGGCCTGCAGGCCCGGCTGCGGCGTGACCTGGCGAATGCCCGCTGGCTGGCAGAACAGATTGAAGGCAGCAAACACTGGAAACTGGTGGCCGCCGTCGCCCTGCAAACCTTGTGCATTCGCCACGAGCCACCAGGCCTTGATGGTGAGGCGCTGGATACCTACACCCGGGCCTGGGCGGAAAAGCTCAACCATTCAGGCAGCGCCTACGTCACCCCCGCCGTGCTCGACGAGCGCTGGATGGTACGCGTGTCCATTGGCGCGCTGGGGACGGAGCGCCACCACGTCGAAGGCTTGTGGGAACGGTTGCAAAGCCTGGTCGATGCAACGGTGGAACACTGAAAGACCGGCGTCGGTGCAGCCACCGACGCCCTAGACCGGCACGCGCTCGCGGCGCATCCACATCTCAAACGCCATGGCATTCAACGGCCGGCTGATCAGATAGCCCTGGGCCGTGTCGCACTTCCAGAGCTTGAGCAGCTTGAGGCTGGGCTCGAACTCCACCCCTTCGGCCACCACCTTGAGCCCCAGGTTGTGGCTCATTTCGATGGTCGAGCGCACGATCACGCCGTCGCCGGAAGTGCTGTCGAGGTTGCGCACAAACGACTGGTCGATCTTCAATTCCTGCACCGGCAGGCGTTGCAGTTGCGCCAGGGATGAATAGCCGGTGCCGAAGTCATCCACCGACAGGCTGATGCCACAAGCGCGCAGTTGCTCCAGCACGCTGAGGGCCTGGGCCGGGTTGTGCATGATCGCGCTTTCGGTGATTTCGAAAATCAGTTGCCGGGCCGATACCCGGTAGTGCGCCAGCAACTCGGTCACCCGCGGGGCCAGGCCGTCATCGGCCAGGTCATCCACCGAGATGTTCACCGACAACTGCACCTCCAACCCGCGCACCGCCCACTCGGCCAGTTGGCGAATGGCTTCTTCGATCACCCACTGGGTCAGGCTGCCCATGCTGCCGGTGCGCTCGGCCAGGGGAATGAACTCGGCCGGCGACACCAGGCCCAGGGTCGGGTGCTGCCAGCGCAACAGCGCTTCGGCCTGGCGCACATGGCCATGGTGCAGGTCGAGCTTGGGCTGGTAACACAGGTACAACTCGCCCTCAGTCGGCGCCCGGCGCAGGTCACGAATCAGGCTGATCTGGCGTTGATGGGCGAGGTCGCGGTCCTGCTGGTAGATCTGTAAGTAACCCGGGAACGCTGCCGCATCGTGGCGGGCAATCGCGGCGCGGCTGATCAGCTCTTCAACCTGCTGGCCGTCGGCCGGGTAGGCGGCGATGCCGATGCTCACTTCGTGGCGCAATTCATCACCACCAATGCGCTGGGGTTCGGTGAGCAGCCCATACAAGCGGTCAGCCAGGGCCACCGCGCGGTCGATCGCGGTGTTTTCCAGCAGCAGCAAAAACTCGCTGCCGGTGATGCGCGCGGCGGTGTCGCTGGCCGACAGGCTCGACAGCAGGCAGCGGCTGGCTTCGCGGAGCATTTCTTCCACGCCTTCCGGGCCGTAGCCTTCGTTGATCACCCGGTAGTTTTCAATCCCCAGGTACAGCAACACCACCGGCCGGCCAGCGCTGATGGCGCTGCCCAGGCGCTCCATGGCCAGCGCGCGGTTAGGCAGGCCGGTGAGCGGGTCGTGCAAGGCGTTGTGGGCCAGTTGTCGCTCGCGTACCGCAATCCCGTTTTGCATGGCGTTGAAGGCCTGGGCCAGCAGGCCGAACTCATCGTGGCTGCGCACCTGTACCGGTGTGCGATAGTCACCGGCCCCGATGCGTTCGGCCGCCTGCACCAACGCATTGAGTGGGCGTGAAACCCGCCGCGCCAGAAACAACGCACCCGCGAGCGACACCAGCAGCACCACCAGGGCGATCGCGAGAAATTGCCGGTCCAGCGGCGCGAAGGATTCAAGGGCGTGGTCCAGCGGGCTTTGCAGCAGCACCCGGACCTCGCCACCGTCTGCCGTGTTGCCCAACGGCAGCACCTGGCTGAGATAGCGCTGGCCGTGGAACAGGTTCAATTGCGCCACCGGAGTGATGTACGCGCCCTGCAGGTCGCCGGCAATCGACGCCTGTAGCGCCTCGGGCTGAGTACTGAACAATTCGCCGGGCTGACCATGCTGCGCGCTGATGAACGACACTTCCAGGTTGCTCATGGAGCGCAATTCACTGGCAAAGATTTCGTCCATCGGAAAGCCCATGGCGACACGGGCGATCGGCGCGGGGTCGACGACTTCCTGTTGCACCAGCAGGAAAGGCCGGCCATCCAGGGCCACGATCAACATTTGCAGGCCGCTGCGCCGGGCCTGGCGCAAGGCATCGTTATAGGGAAAGGCCTGGCCGGACGTCAGCGCCGGTAACGTGCTGACCATCACGCGGCCGTCGAGCCCCAGCACAAATACCTCGCTGGAACTCAGGCCGGTGCCATGCCGGCGCAGGGTCGCGAGAATCGCGTCGGGCTCGCCATCGGCGACAGCCTGGCGAAACGGCAGGTCCGCCGTCAGCCAGTTCAAGCCGTATTGCAGGCGCCGGCCACGCAGGTCGAGCAGGCGTTCGAACACCTGGCTGCCGGTTTCCAGCTGCACCTGGGCCTGGTTTTCCACGGCGCGATTGGTGGCGGTCTTCACCGCGAAATACACCGCCGCCACGACCACCAGCAACAGCAGCGCCAGCACCCCGGCAATCCGGGTTTGAAACGTATGGCGCCACCTCATTCTGTTGCCCTCTGGCAGCGCCTGCCCCCTCCAGCCGAAACGTCCCTTCGTCATACGCGTCCCTCGCGATAGCTGAACCGGCGTCAAATAAATATCCTTTTTACAGGGATATTTGAATTATCCAGATTAGCTGCGCAAGAGAAGAAGTGCACCCAATAAATACGGGAGTTTATATGTCATTAATTTGGCGACAGGGTGCCGTTACGACGTTCGCGCCCGCATGAAGTCCCCCCAACGCCGCACGAGATAGTTGTGCTCATCCATCACCGAGTTCCACACCGCGATATGCCCCATGCGCTGTTCATAGGAACCGCCGTCGCGCACGTCACCCACATCGATCAGCGGCAAGCCATCGCTGCCCAACAGCTCTTCCCGGGCGGGCAGCCCGGCGTACCAGTAGTCCCATTCGGCACTGCTCAGGTGATCACGGCTGCGAGCCGGGTTGCCGATGTAATAACCCTGGCGCGCCATCACCGCACCCGGCCAGCCGGACAGCCACCAGTTGAGGTAGGCATAGGCCGCATCCAGCACCGGGCCCTTGGCATGGCGCGACAGCGACAACCCGCCGAACCAGGCGCGATAGCCTTCACGGGGCACCGCCAGGCGGTATTTGACCCCGGCCCGATGCAGGCGCATCAGGGTCGGTGACCACAGGCTCTGGATATCGATGCTCGGGCTGAGCATCAGTTGCGCGGCTTCCTCGTCATCGGACCAGAACGCCGCGAAGTGGCCTTCCTTCTGTTTACGCACCAGGATATCGGCCAGTACATCGATCTCTTCGATGCTCATGTTGCCGATGTCCTTGAAGCTCGCGAGGCCCGCGCCTTGCACGGCCAGCGCCGCGTCGAGGGCGCCGATGGCGGCGTCGCTCTGCAACGCAGTGCGTGCGCCCCAGGCCGGGTCCAGCAACCAGCCCCAACTCTCGTTGGCGCGGTTGAACCCTTCGGGCAAGCGCTCGGGGCGGTAGGCAAAACTGTCGGCGTTGTGGGTCAGGGGCAGCATGCTGATGCGTTCGGTGACGGTGCTGCCGAGGCTGCCGTCGTGCTGCACGAAGAGGCGCTCGCTGGGCACACTGCCGCTGCCCAGACGGTCGTTGGCGGACAAGCGTCCGCGCTTGGGCAGGTCGTTGATCTCGTGCCACAGCGCGATGCGCCGGGTGTCGATCGGCTGGATCGCCCGCGCCGGCCACACGAAATCGACGTTGTGAAACCACTGGTCGTAGAGGTCGTAGCTGTCAGGTTGCATCACCGCAATGCGCTGGGCCTGCTCGACATCATGCACCTGGTACACCAGGCGAATGCCCAGCTCTTTTTCCGCTCGCACACGCAAGGTTTCGAGCAAGGTCACCGAGGTGCCGAGGACGCGAAGCGTGATCATGCGGCGAACCTTCTGGAGAACACTTCAAAGGAGCGCCGCAGCAGAGCCGGGTCGAGCCCGCGCAGGATAAACACCAGGCGCGATTGCCGATCGGTCCCCGGCCAGGCAGGCAGGTGAACCGGGGCATGCAGGCAATGCTGCACGCCATGAATGACGATGGGAGCGTTACTGGCGTTCACGTTGAGCAGTCCTTTGACGCGAAGAATACGTTCGCCGTGGCATCTTAACAGCATCGATAACCAGACCCCGAAACCGACCCAATCCAGCGGCTGATCGAAGGTCAGGCAACAGACTTGCGCAGCGCCGTGGTTGGCGGCGGTGGTTTGATGGAGTTTCCAGCGGCGGACTTCTGCAACGGGCTCGGCACTGCGCAGGCCTTCGCCAAGCAGCAGTTGTTCACCGCTGTCGATATCGCAGGTATTGAGGATCGGCGTACCGGCGTTCAGTGCCTGCAAGTGCAAGCGCAACGGGCCACAGTCTTCGACGAGGTCGGTCTTGCTCAACAGCAGGCGATCGGCAGCGGCCACTTGCGCCAGCCATTCCGGGTGCAGGCGCTCTTGCAAAGCGGCGTGGCTGGCGTCCACCAGCGTCACCACCAGGCCGATATGAAAGCGCCCGCGCAGTTGCACGTCGTTGTTCAAGGTCGCGAGGATTGGCGCCGGGTCGGCCAGGCCGGTGGTTTCCAGGATCACCCGCTTGAAAGCCGGAATCTCACCCCGCTCACGACGCTGCAACAGGCCGAGCAAGGCGTCTTTCAACTCGCCGCGAATCGAACAGCACACGCAGCCGCTGGGCAGCAGCACCGTGTCCGGCGCGACTTCCTCCACCAGCAGGTGGTCGATGCCGACGTCGCCGAACTCATTGATCAGCAACGCCGTGTCGCCCAGGCTTTCACCTTGCAGCAGGCGCTTGAGCAAGGTGGTCTTGCCGCTGCCGAGGAAGCCGGTGATGACGTTTAGCGCGATGCTCATAGTTCTACCTCAATGATGCCCCTGCAGGAGTCCGGCTTGCCGGCGATGGCGATATCAAGGACGCCATCGCCGACAAGCCGGGCTCCTACAGTTCCAGATGATCGAGCAGGCGCGGGTCCAACGGGTCCAGCGGTCGACCGAGCATGGTCTCTGCCGCCTGCCACAGTTGATCCAGGCCGCTGGCCAGTTCCTGTTTGCCGGTGGCGCCCAGCAGCAGATAGGACGCGCCCTGGAAGTCTTCGACCTTGAGCCGGAACACCGCCAGCACCTGGTTGATCGCCGCGATTCGGCGCAGACGTTCGCGTCGGCGCGGCAATTCATCGCCCAAGGGATCGCTCCAGTGCAGGTCTTCGCCCAACAGGCCGCAAAGTCCGCACATGCTTAATACCCGCTCATGGCATGACGTCGCCGGAGTTCGGGCCAAGGGTCTGGCCGACGAACAGATTGCCGCCCGGCTCGCTGGCCAGCAGCACGGCAGTCGGCGCGACTTCGTCCGCCAGGCCGAAACGACCCAGGGGCAACTCGGCGGCCTTGGCGCGTTTCCAGGTGTCGCTGATGCCGCCTACCAATGGCGTTTCGATGGGCCCGGGTGCGATGGCGTTGACCAGTACGTTGTCCTTGGCCACTTCCAGGGCCAGGGATTTAGTGAAGCCGATCACGCCGGCCTTGGCCGCCGCATAGTGCGTCAACTCGGCGCCGCCCTTGATCCCCAGTTGCGAGGCGACGTTGATGATCCGGCCCCAGCGCTGGGCGATCATGTGAGGCAAGGCGCGCTGGCTGGCGACGAACACGCTGGTGAGGTCGACGCGCAGCATGTCGTTCCACATGTCCAGGGTCAGGTCGACGCAACGGGCCTGGGTCAGCATGCCGGCGTTGTTGACCAGGATGTCGATGCCGCCGTAGTGGGTGACGCAGGCATCGACGCTGGCCCGGGCGCCGTCGACGGTGCCGACATCGGCCACGCACTCGAGGACTTCGGCGCCGAGGTTGCGGCAGGTGATGGCGGTTTCGGCGAGGGTGGCGGCATCGCGGTCGGCCAGCAACAGGCGCGCGCCTTCGACGGCGTAGGCACGGGCGATGGCGGCGCCGATGCCGCTGCCGGCACCGGTGATCACGGCACGGCGGTTAGCGAGTTGGGGCATGGTGAACTCCTGAAATAATCAAACGGCGAACGCGGTCAAAAATGTGGGAGCGGGCTTGCTCGCGAAAGCGGAGTGCCAGCCAATACATGCGGAACTGATCCACCGCATTCGCGAGCAAGCCCGCTCCCACATTTGGAGCGAGTCCGGCTTAAAACTGGGGGTTAGTCCGGCCAGCGCACGGTCAAGCCACCATCAATCACAATGCTCTGCCCGGTCAGGTAGCTCGACTCCTCACTGGTCAAAAACCGCACCAGGGACGCCACTTCATCCGCCCGCCCGACTCGGCCCAGCGGAATCGCCCGCGCGGCTTTCGCCAGCCCTTCCGGGCCGAGGGAGTTCTTCGCGTCCAGCGACTGGGGCGTCTCGATCAACCCCGGAATCACCGCGTTGCAACGAATCCCCAACGGCGCCAATTCCACCGCCAGCGACCGACACAACCCCGGCACGCCGGCCTTGGCCGCCGCATAGTGCGCGTGCTCCTGCCAGCCATACACGCCACCGGCAATCGACGAAATCGCCACCAGCGCACCGCCTTCATGCATGTGCCGGGTTGCCGCCCGGAAGGTGCGCATCACCCCGGTCAGGTCGACGTTGAGCATCTCGTTCCATAGCTCGTCGGTCATTTCCAGCAGTGGCGCACGGCGTAACAAACCGGCGTTGGCCACCGCGTAATCGAGGCGACCGAAGTGCTGGACCGCCTGCGCCGCCAGGTTATCCACAGAGGTTGTATCGCCCACGTCCAGCGGCAACATCAGGCATTCACCGCCCGCCTCTTCCACCAGCGCAACCGTGTGATGCGGGTCATGGGGATCGGCCGGGTAATACCCACCCACCACCGCCACGCCGCTGCGGGCGTACGCCACCGCGAGGGCCTGGCCGATGCCGCTGGCGGCACCGGTAATCAATGCAACTTTACGACTCATCGAATCAACTCCTTACTGGACGGTTTCCGGACGCACATGGCGCGCGGCAAACATCAACGCACCGGAGAGGAAGCACGGCACTGCGCCAAACCACAGCGCAGCGGTCTGCCAGTCACTCCCGGCCGACAACACCTGGGTCGCGCCGAACCCGGCAACCACCGCACCAATCGGCCCCATGGCATGGATGATCGCGCCGCCGGTGGCACGGATGCTGGTGGGGAAACTTTCACTGATGAAAAACAGCGCCGCCGAGTACGGCCCGATCAGGAAGAACAGGCCCAGGCTGTACAGCCCCACCACCATCGCCATGTTGCTCGGGCCAAACAGCATCCCGGCAAACGACAGCCCGCCGAGCATCCAGCCCAGGCCGATGACATTGCGCCGGCCGATCTTGTCGCCCATCCAGCCGTGGCTGAGGTAGCCGCAGTAGCCCACCAGGTTCGACAGCACGAGGATGATCAGCGAGTTCTCGAACGAGATGTGGTGCACGCTGACGATCACCGACGTACCCAGCACGCTGAACACCTGGATCGCCGCCCAGTTGAGCAGCAGCGCCGCACCGATCACCAGGGTTGCACGGCGGGCCGGGCCACGGAATGCGGCCTTGAGGCCGGCCTTGCTGTGTTCGTCATAGTCCACGCCGTAGGTCACAGCGACGTTTTGCGCCTCTTTCACCGCGCCGCTTTTACGCAGCTCGCTGATGCGCTGGTGAATCTGGAACTGCGGGCTTTCCTTGAGCTTGCGCGCCATGACCGCGATGACAATCGCCGGGATCGCCGCAAACACGAAGCACCCCTGCCAGCCAATCACCGGCAGCAACAGCGCGGTCAAACCCGCCGCGATCAACGCGCCCACCGGCCAGCCGCCCTGCACCAGGCTGTAGATAAAGCCGCGACGCTTGGCCAGTTTTGGATCATCGGAAGCTGCGTACAGTTCGCTCAAGTAAGTCGCGTTGACGGTTTCCTCGGCATAACCCAGGCCGCCCAGCGAACGGATCAGGATCAGCGACGACTTGCCCCACGCACCACCAATGGCGGTGAGCGCCGAGCAGATCGCCGAACCGGCCACGGTGAAAATAATCCCTTTGCGCCGACCCAGTTTGTCCACGATCGGACCGATGGCCAGCGCGACCACGGCGGTGCCTACCGCCACCCATGTCGCAATCTCCGCTTGCTCCACTTCACCCCAGTTAAAGTGCCGCCCGATTTCCGGCAGCAAGGTGCCGAAAAGGATGAAGTCATACACCGCAAACACCCAGGCAAAAAACGCGATCCAGGTGGCGAAACGCACTTCCTTGGGCGTCAGTTGCCGGGGTTTCCAGCCAGTCAGATCAAGCTTGTTGTAGATAGACATGAATCGCGCCTCGGGAGGTTGGCCAGGGTTTAGGTACGGGTGTCAGGTACGTGGTTGGCGGCGGATAAAGTCATCGGCGATTTCGTCGAAGGTGACGAAGCGCACGCCGGCATGGCTCTGGATGTGTTCGATCAGCCGCTCAAGCATCAGCAGCACTTGCGGGCGCCCGGACACGTCGGGGTGGATGGTCATGGTGAACACCGCGTGTTCGTGCTCGCGGTAGACCCAGTCGAACTGGTCGCGCCACATTTCTTCGAGGTGACGCGGGTTGACGAAGCCATGGCTGTTCGGGGCTTTCTTGATGAACATCATCGGCGGCAGGTCGTCTAGGTACCAGTTGGCCGGGATCTCCACCAGGTCGGTTTCTTCGCCGCGCACAAGGGGTTTCATCCAGGTGTCGGGGTGCTGGCTGTAGTCGATCTTGGTCCAGGTGTCGCCCTTGCGCACGTAGTACGGGTGGAAGTCGTTGTGCATCAGGCTGTGGTCGTACTTGATGCCTTTTTTCAGCAGCAGTTCGTTGGTGACCTTGCTGAATTCCCACCACGGCGCGACGTAGCCGGTGGGGCGTTTGCCGGTGACCTGGGTGATCAGTTCGATGGACTTGTCGAGGACGATTTCTTCCTGCTCGGCCGTCATCGCAATCGGGTTTTCGTGGCTGTAGCCGTGCACACCGATTTCGTGACCGGCGTCGGCCACCGCCTTCATCTGCTCGGGGAAGGTTTCCATCGAGTGGCCGGGAATAAACCAGGTGGTGCGCAGGCCGTAGCGCTCGAACAATTTGAGCAGGCGTGGCGCACCGATTTCACCGGCGAACAGGCCGCGGGAAATGTCGTCCGGGGAATCTTCGCCGCCATAGGAACCGAGCCAGCCGGCGACCGCGTCGACGTCGACGCCAAATGCACAGAGGATGTCTTTAGCCATGATGTGTCTCCTTAAAAAGTGAGTGCGGTTTCTACTGACAGCGCGGCCCGAAGCAGGCGCGCGTCTTCGCCGCTGGGGGCGCTGAGCAACAGGCCGGTGGGCAGGCCCAGGGCATCACGGCCGCTGGGCAGGCTGACGCCGGGCATGTCCAGCAGGCTGCCGGGCATGGTCAGGCGCAGGGTGGCGAGGTTGGTGCTGACGAACAGTTCAAAGTCGACTTCCAACGGCGCCAGGGCCGGGGCCACATGGGCCACGGTGGGGGTGATGAGGATCGCGCCGTCGAGTTCGTCGACAAGCTGCTGTTGCAGGCGGCGACGGGCGTCGTACAGCGCCAGCAGTTGGCTGGCCGGCAGTGTGCGGGCCGCTTCAAGGCGACGGCGAACGCGGGGGTCGAGTTGCTCGGCATCAGGGCTGTCGAGCAGGGCTTCGTGGAGGGCGAAGGCTTCGAAGGCGCCGAGCCAGCCCTGGTGCAGGATCAGGTCGAGGGTGGCCTGGAAGGTCTTCGAGGGGCGCACGTCAATCAGCGCGCCATCTGCCTTCAATCGGTCCACACAACGTTGCAGGTTATCGCGCACCGCAGGTTCAACCCGTGCGTCTTCCAGCACACTTTGCTCGACCCAGAACCGCTGGCCATTGAGGCTGCGGGGCGGGCGTGGTGGGCGCTGGTCGCGACCATTGAGCAGGTCGTCGATGGCCAGTGCATCGCGCACGCTGCGGGTCAGCGGGCCGAGGCTGTCGAGGGTGTGAGCCAGCGGAAAAACGCCGTCGCGGCTGTAGCGCCGGCAACTGCTGCGATAACCGACCACGCCATTCAGCGCAGCCGGAATACGGATGGAGCCGGCGGTGTCGGTACCCATGGCGATCGGCACGATGCCGGCTGCCACGGCGACCGCCGAGCCCGACGACGAGCCGCCGGGAATCCGCGGTTGATCGACGCTGGCCGGGTTGTGCGGCGTGCCGAAATGCGGGTTCAGGCCCAGGCCGGAATAGGCCAGCTCGCTGAGGTTGGTCTTGCCGACGCTGACCATTCCGGCGCGGCACAACAGGCCCACACTTGGCGCGTCCAGCAAGGCGGCCGGCGCATTACGGCGATAGGCCGCGCCCGCCGTGGTAATGCTGCCGGCCACATCGAACAGATCTTTCCAGGCCAGTGGCACCCCGTCGAACACGCTCAACGGCTGGCCGGCACGCCAACGGGCGGCCGACGCTTCGGCCTCACGGCGAGCGCGCTCGGCGGTCAGGGAGATGAACACGCCGGGGGCCATGCTCGCGTGGGCAATTGCCTGTTCCAGGACCTGCACCGGGTCGCTGCGACCGCTGGCGAAATCCTCGGCCATTGAAGTGGCGTCTGACATGGGAACGACCTTTAAAAAATGTACATATTAATAAAATGTACATTTTACAAAGGCAGCTTTCGTGCCAGTCTTGTGGACAGCTCGGTTGCCACACCTGGCACTTTGGAGCAGATCCACGGGCTAGATGGGTTTCAGGCATTAAAAGAAATATCGGCTGGTGTTTAAGGCTCGCCAGGAATGAAATAATGTATCTTTTATTAATAAATACATTTTGGTGCAGAAAAGTAACATCAACCCTCTGAAGGCCCCAAAAAAGTGCCACCGACGTGGCGCAGAGTGACAGGCGCAACTATGAGAGAATCCCCGGCCACCGACCCGTTTGCTCCAGAGAGCCCGATGAAAGCAGTGTCAGCCTCGGCTTCCCGTTACGCGATGATTCACCAGGTTCTGCGCGACGCCATCACCCACGGCACCGCCCGCCATGGCCTGGTGTTGCTGGAAGCGCCGCTGGCCGAATTGTTCGGCACCAGCCGGGTGCCGGTGCGCAAGGCGCTGAACCTGTTGCATGACGAAGGACTGATCTGCCGCTTTGATGGCCGGGGTTACCTGATCAACCCCGACGGCCTGGACATGGAGCCGCTGCGCTTGCCCCTGAGCCATGCGCACCTGGGCCTCAACGGTGAAGATGAGTTGGTGGACACCCGGCCACTGGGGGAGCGCATCGTCGAGGAAATCGGCGCAGCGCTCTCGACCTGTATCGCCTTCGGGCATTATCGCCTCGATGAACAGGCCGCCGCCGAGCACTACAACGTCAGCCGCGCGGTGGTGCGTGAAGCGCTGATGCGCCTGCGGGACCGTGGCCTGGTGGAAAAGGAACCCTATTCCCAATGGCTGGCCGGGCCACTGACTGCCCGGGAAGTCACCGAAGACTACGAACTGCGCGCCTGCCTGGAGCCCGAAGCCCTGCGCCAGAGCGCGCCGAACCTCGACCGCGACCTGCTGCACGCCATGTTGCAGCGCGTGCTCGATGCGCAAAACAGCGCCCATTGCAGCCTGGAAGAAATCGAGCAGATCGAGGAAGACCTGCACCAGCACTGCCTCGCCGGCCTGCAAAATCGCAAGATCGCCGCGCTGATTCGCCAGGGGCAAAGCCCGATGATCATCAGCCGGATTTTCTACCGGCTGCTGGGCATCGGTGCCGATCCGGCGATGCTGGCCGAGCACCGTCTGATCCTTGAGCTGTTGCTGCATGGCGCCTTCGACGCCGCCGCACTGAACCTGCGCGAGCACCTGCAACGGGCCCGGCAGCGGATGTTGCAGCGTTTGAAGGTGCTGTCGGTGCTGCCTGAACAACCTTTACCGGCCTACTTGCACAAACTCAGCTGACGAAATGCAATCGAAAATGTGGGAGCGGGCTTGCTCGCGAAGGCGGCGCATCAGTCACAGATGCATCGACTGACAGACCGCCTTCGCGAGCAAGCCCGCTCCCACATTTGTTCAGCGGTGCTTTTGAAAATAGTGTGCAATATGTTGCTATCTCACCCCACCCATTGAAACCACTGCCGACCCGCCCCATCTAACTTGCATACTTCCTTATGCAGGTGCCCCATGAGCGACCAGCAAGAATTCCCGGACATCGACCTCAACGACTACGCCGACCCGGAAAACGCTGAACACACTTCCGCCAACACTGGCTTGGCCCTCCCAGGGCAAAACCTGCCCGACAAGGTCTACATCATCCCGATCCACAACCGGCCTTTCTTCCCGGCGCAAGTGTTGCCGGTGATCGTCAATGAAGAGCCGTGGGCCGAAACCCTGGAGCTGGTGAGCAAGTCCGACCACCACTCCCTTGCCCTGTTCTTCATGGAAACCCCGCCCGAAGATCCGCGCCACTTCGACACCTCCAGCCTGCCGCTATACGGCACCCTGGTGAAGGTGCACCACGCCAGCCGCGAAAACGGCAAGCTGCAATTCGTCGCCCAGGGCCTGACCCGCGTGCGGATCAAGACCTGGCTCAAGCACCACCGCCCACCGTACCTGGTGGAAGTCGAATACCCGCACCAGCCGACCCAGCCGACCGACGAGGTCAAGGCCTACGGCATGGCGCTGATCAATGCGATCAAGGAACTGCTGCCGCTCAACCCGCTGTACAGCGAAGAACTGAAGAACTACCTCAACCGCTTCAGCCCCAACGATCCGTCGCCGCTGACCGACTTCGCCGCCGCCCTCACCTCGGCCACCGGCACTGAACTGCAGCAAGTGCTGGACTGCGTGCCCATGCTCAAGCGCATGGAAAAAGTCCTGCCGATGCTGCGCAAGGAAGTCGAAGTCGCGCGCCTGCAAAAAGAAATCTCCGCCGAAGTGAACCGCAAGATCGGCGAACACCAGCGCGAGTTCTTCCTCAAGGAACAACTCAAGGTCATCCAGCAAGAGCTGGGGCTGACCAAGGACGATCGCAGCGCCGACGTCGAGCAATTCGAACAGCGCCTGGTGGACAAGGTCCTGCCGACCCAGGCGCAGAAACGCATCAGCGAAGAAATGAACAAGCTGTCGATCCTGGAAACCGGTTCGCCGGAGTACGCGGTCACCCGCAACTACCTGGACTGGGCCACCTCGGTGCCGTGGGGCGTGTATGGCGAGGACAAACTTGACCTCAAGCACGCCCGCAAAGTGCTCGACAAACACCACGCCGGCCTGGATGACATCAAGAGTCGCATCCTCGAGTTCCTCGCCGTGGGCGCCTATAAGGGCGAAGTCGCCGGTTCCATCGTGCTGCTGGTGGGCCCGCCGGGCGTGGGCAAGACCAGTGTCGGCAAATCGATTGCCGAATCCCTCGGCCGGCCGTTCTACCGCTTCAGCGTCGGCGGCATGCGCGACGAGGCCGAGATCAAGGGCCATCGCCGCACCTACATCGGTGCGATGCCGGGCAAGCTCGTGCAAGCCCTCAAAGATGTGGAAGTGATGAACCCGGTGATCATGCTCGACGAGATCGACAAGATGGGCCAGAGCTACCAGGGCGACCCGGCCTCGGCCCTGCTCGAAACCCTCGACCCGGAACAGAACGTCGAATTCCTCGACCACTACCTGGACCTGCGCCTGGACCTGTCCAAAGTGCTGTTCGTGTGCACCGCCAACACCCTGGATTCGATCCCCGGCCCGTTGCTGGACCGGATGGAAGTGATTCGCCTGTCGGGCTACATCACCGAAGAAAAGGTCGCGATTGCCAAGCGTCATCTGTGGCCAAAGCAGCTGGAAAAAGCCGGCGTGTCGAAAAACAGCCTGTCCATCAGCGACGGCGCCCTGCGCGCCCTGATCGATGGTTACGCTCGCGAAGCCGGGGTGCGTCAGTTGGAGAAACAGCTGGGCAAACTGGTGCGCAAGGCGGTGGTCAAGCTGCTGGATGAGCCGGACTCGGTGATCAAGATCGGCAACAAGGACCTGGAAGCCTCCCTGGGCATGCCGGTGTTCCGTAACGAGCAAGTGCTGTCGGGCACCGGTGTGATCACCGGCCTGGCCTGGACCAGCATGGGCGGCGCGACCCTGCCGATCGAGGCGACGCGCATCCACACGCTGAACCGTGGCTTCAAGCTCACCGGGCAACTGGGTGAAGTGATGAAGGAGTCGGCCGAGATTGCCTACAGCTACATCAGCTCGAACCTGAAGTCGTTTGGCGGTGACCCGAAGTTCTTCGATGAAGCCTTCGTGCACCTGCACGTGCCGGAAGGCGCCACACCGAAAGACGGCCCGAGCGCGGGCGTGACCATGGCCAGTGCGCTGCTGTCGCTGGCGCGTAACCAGCCGCCGAAAAAAGGCGTGGCGATGACCGGTGAACTGACGCTGACCGGGCATGTGCTGCCGATTGGCGGGGTGCGCGAGAAGGTGATTGCGGCGCGGCGCCAGAAGATTCACGAGTTGATCTTGCCGGAGCCTAACCGGGGGAGCTTTGAAGAGCTGCCGGAGTACCTGAAGGAAGGGATGACGGTGCACTTTGCCAAGCGCTTTGCGGATGTGGCGAAGGTGTTGTTCTGATAGTTATGTAGCGCCTGAGCTGGCCTCTTCGCGAGCAAGCCCGCTCCCACACTTGACCGAGTCCATGCTTTGGAATGCGGTCGAATGTGGGAGCGGGCTTGCTCGCGAAGAGGCCGGTGCAGCCAACACAACGCCATCTGTCACACCTTGTCTCATCTTCGGTTATGCTCGCCCTTCGTCGCCAAACAACGGAGCCCCCATGACCGCTGCCCGTCTGCTTCTCCCCCTGAGCCTTTGCCTGCTCGCCGCCTGCGCCAGTGCGCCGAAGCAAAACGTCACCGTGGAAAAACAGAGCGCCTGCCCGCTGCAACTCAAGACCGGGCAAAACCTGATCCTGACCCTGCCCAGCAATCCCACCACCGGTTACCGCTGGGCCATCCAGGACTCGGCCGGCGGCGTGCTGCGCAGCCTGAGCCCCGAGGTCTACAGCAACACCGACGACACCGGCGTGGTCGGCAGTGGCGGCCAATCCACCTGGCGCTTCCAGGCCTTCAACGCCGGCCAGGGCCGTTTGCGCCTCACCTCACAACAACCCTGGGAGCCGGAAGCAGAACCGGCCGAAACCTTCGACTGCGCCATTACGGTGAACTGATATGCCATGGATGATCCTTGCGTTGATGGGGGCGGTAACCTTTATCTACGGCCTGAGCACCCACGCCACCCTGCTCTGCCTGTTGGTAAAGCCATTGCCGGTACTGGCGCTGCTGGGCTGGCTGCATGATGCGCCGCCCACTGACTATCGACGCTGGATCAGCCTGGGGCTGATTTTTTCCCTGGTGGGCGACGTGCTGCTGGCCTGGCCCGGCGACCTGTTCATCTTCGGCCTCGGTGCGTTTTTGTTCGCACACCTGGCGTACCTGAAAGCCTACTTGAGCGACTGCCGCCGCCCGGCGATTTTGCCGCTGGTACTGGCGCTGGTGGTGGGCGCGATCTTGCTGAGCATTCTGATTTCCCATGGCCTGGGCCCATTGCTGGTGCCGGTGGTGGTGTATGCGCTGGTGATCAGCGCGATGCTGTGGCGAGCGCTTGCGCGGTTGGGCAGCGGCGCGCCCAAGCGCTCGGCATACCTGGCGGCCGCAGGTGCGGTGTCGTTCGTGTTTTCCGACACGCTGATCGGGATCAATCGGTTTGTGGTGGCGTTTGAAGCGGCGCCGTATTTGCTGATTGTCAGCTACTGGCTGGGGCAGTGGGGCATTACGGCCTCTTCCTTTCCTCAGAAAAAAACCGTCAACCTGTAGGACCTGGCTTGCCAGCGAAAAAACCCACAGTTGCCGCGTTCATCCAGAAAGTCCGCGTCATCGTTAACGAACATCGCCGGCAAGCCAGCTCCTACGCTAAAATGCCCGGCTTTCCCCCTTCGTCGCCGGAACAGCCGTGAGCAAAGAACCCGATCGCCTATTCGCCCAGCCCCTGCCCCAGGTGCCGGACTTCGCCTTCAACGAAGACGTGGTGCGGGTTTTCCCGGACATGATCAAGCGCTCGGTGCCCGGCTACCCGACCATCGTCGAAAACCTCGGCGTACTCGCGGCGCAGTTTGCCCAGCCCAATAGCGTGCTCTACGACCTCGGCTCATCCCTCGGCGCGGTGACCCAGGCCCTGCGCCGTCACGTGCGCACCGACGGTTGCCGGGTGATCGCGGTGGATAACTCGGCGGCGATGGTCGAGCGTTGCCGCGAATACCTCAACGGCCAGGACTCGATGTTCCAGGAGTTGCTGCCGGTGGAGGTGATCGAGGGCGATATCCTCGCCCTGCAATTCCAGCCGGCTTCGGTGGTCGCGCTGAACTTCACCCTGCAATTTATCGCCCCCGAACAACGCCTGGCCTTGCTCTCGCGCATTCGCCAATCGCTGCTGCCGGGCGGCGCGCTGATCCTTTCGGAAAAGCTGCGCTTCAATGACCCGGAAGAACATGCGCTGCTCACCGATTTGCACATCGCCTTCAAGCGTGCCAACGGCTACAGCGAACTGGAAATCGCCCAGAAGCGCAGCGCCATCGAAAACGTCATGAAGCCCGACAGCCTCGAAGAACACCGCGAACGCCTGCTGGCGGCCGGGTTCTCGAAAGTCGTGCCGTGGTTCCAGTGTCTTAACTTTGCTTCGTTGATTGCCTTGCCATGATTGATCTGTCTCCCCTCGCCCGCCACCTGGTCGGCACTCCCCTGGCCGTATGGGCCCAGGGCCTGCAAGCGCAACTCGATGCAAAGATGGAAAAAGGCCATGGCGACCTGGAACGCTGGCAGAGCGCGCTGGATGCGCTGCCGAAGATCATGCCCAGTGAAATCGACCTGCTGAACGGCCTGGTGCTGGATACCGATTGCGACGACGACACCCGTGCGCAAATGCGTACTGCGCTGATGGGCCTTTGCCCGTGGCGCAAGGGGCCGTTCGATCTTTTCGGCGTGCACGTGGACACCGAATGGCGCTCGGACTGGAAGTGGTCACGGGTCGCGCCGCACCTGGACCTCAAGGGCAAACGCATCCTCGATGTGGGCTGCGGCAACGGCTATTACATGTGGCGCATGCTCGGCGCCGGCGCCGACAGTGTGATTGGCGTCGACCCGAACTGGTTGTTCTTCTGCCAGTTCCAGGCGGTGCAGCGTTATCTGCCGACGCCCAAGGCCTGGCACCTGCCGTTCCCGTTTGAAGACCTGCCGTCGAACATGGAAGGCTTCGACACGGTATTTTCCATGGGCGTGTTCTACCATCGCCGCTCGCCCATCGAGCATTTGCTGGCGCTGAAGGATTGCCTGGTCAAGGGTGGGGAGCTGGTGCTGGAGACGCTGGTGGTTGAAGGCGATCAGCAGCAGGTGCTGGTGCCGGAAGACCGCTACGCGCAGATGCGCAACGTTTGGTTCCTGCCGTCGGTGCCGGCGCTGATGCTGTGGCTGCGACGTGCGGGCTTCAGTGAGGTGCGCTGTGTGGACGTGAGCGTGACCACGGTCGAGGAACAGCGCGGCACGGAGTGGATGAAGTATCAGTCCCTCAGCGACTTCCTGGACCCTGAAGATCACAGCAAGACCATCGAAGGGCTGCCGGCGCCGATGCGGGCGGTGATTGTCGCGAAGAAATAAGACTGCTGTTATGGCGAGGGAGGTTGCTCCCGCTGGAGTGCGCAGCGCTCCCCAGATTGTGGGGCCGCTATGCAGCCCAGCGGGAGCAAGCTCCCTCGCCACAGGGCATCGTGTCAGCCTTTGGCTCTTCGCGCCTTGAAGAACTCGCTCAACACCGTCCCGCACTCCTCGGCCAACACCCCGCCTTCATACAGCACCCGATGGTTGAGAAAGCCCTGGGTAAAAAACTGCCCCTGGCTTTGCACAATCCCGGCTTTCGGCTCCAGCGCGCCGTACACCACCCGGGCAATCCGTGAATGCACGATCAGCCCGGCGCACATGCTGCACGGCTCCAGCGTGACGTAGAGCGTGCTGCCCGGCAGCCGGTAATTGCTGACGGCCTGAGCAGCGGCCCGAATCGCGACCATCTCGGCATGCGCACTGGGGTCGTTGCCGCTGATGGGGCAGTTGAAGCCGCGCCCGATCACTTCGCCATCCTGCACCAGCACCGCGCCCACCGGCACTTCGCCCAGCGCGGCCCCCTGGGCAGCCAGGGCCAGCGCTTCACGCATGAAGTCCTGGTCGCGGCTGCGGTCGATAATCGCCGTGGGGCGAAACTGACGCATCACGCCACCTCGATGGCGGCCATCAGGCCGGTTTCCATGTGGTCGATCACATGGCAGTGGAACATCCAGACACCCGGGTTATCCGCCACCAGCGCCACGCGGGCACGCTCGTTCTTGCCCAGCAGGTAGGTGTCGGTGAAGTACGGAATCACCTTGTGGCGGTTCGAGGCGATCACCTTGAAACTCATGCCGTGCAGGTGGATCGGGTGTTGGTACTGGGTCATGTTCTTCAATTCGAAAATGTAGCTCTTGCCCTTTGCAAGCTTGGCAATCGGGCGGTCGGCGCAGGTCTTGTCGGTGATGTCCCAGGCCTGGCCGTTGATCTGCCACAGGCTCGGTGGCTTATTGTCCACGTTCACCGAGACCGATCCAACCCATTCGAAATTGAAGTTGAGTTTCTCGGCATTGGCCAGGTCCGGCTCGGCAATCGGGTTCGCCGGCAACGCAGGCGGCCATTCGGTCGCCGTGTCGGTGCTGGCCACCGAGCGGAAGGTGCCCAGGCGTACCGGGCCGTTGCGGATCGACAACTCTTCACCGGCGGGCGGCGCCTTGATCGCCAGGCAGATGCGCATGCCAGGGCCGAGCCAGTATTCCTTGCCCAGCGGGCGCGGTTCGATGGGGTTGCCGTCCAGGGCATAGATCTGCGCTTCAACGTCGGGGATGTTGATGCGATAGGTCAGGGTGTTATCGAGGTTGAGCAGGCGCACACGGGTGATCTGCCCGGCCGGCAAATCAATCACCGCCTGGGACACGCCATTGATGGTCGACAGGCGTCCGGCGGTGCCGCCCCGGGCCGCTTCGCGGGGAATGCTGAAGGCGACAAAGGCGCCCTCTTCGTCCACGTGCCAGCTTTTCAGGCTCAAGGTGCGTTCGTGCTTGAAACCGGTGGGTTCGCGCTCCTCGATGATCAGCGGGCCCACCAGGCCACGGCCCAGTTCTTCGCTGCTGTTCACGTGGGGGTGATACCAATAGCTGCCGGCATCGGGCACGCGGAATTTGTAGTCGAAGTATTCGCCCGGCAGTACCGGCAGTTGCGAGACATACGGCACGCCGTCCATTTCCAGCGGCAGGCGAATGCCATGCCAGTGGATGGTAGTGGCGACCGGCAGGTGGTTGATAAAGCGTACCCGCAGCCATTCACCCTGGCGCACTCGCAACTCGGTGCCCGGCGCCGAAGGGCCGAAGGCCCAGGCCTGGGTCTTGTGCCCCGGCACCAGCTCCACGTCGAGCGGCGCGGCGATCAGCTCGTAATCGTGCCCCGCCTCGGCCTCGGCCACCTTCCCGAGCCAGTAGCGATAGGCGCCACCGGCACCGACGCCCACCACCGCGAGACCGGCAAGACCACCCAGGATTTGTCGACGGGAAAACGATTGGGACACAACAACCTCACGTATCTGCCGCGGGTCCGAGACCCGCAAAGGGCAGATACCATACACCGGCATCACCTAAACAGTAAGGGTTCGCATTGCCACATGTGGGAGCGGGCTTGGTGTGGGAGCTGGCTTGCCTGCGATGGCATCACCTCGGTGCAACTGAAATACCGAGGTGACGCCATCGCGGGCAAGCCCGGCTCCCACACAAGTCATACATTGGATCTTCGTTACTTCAGGCCTTGGCGGCGGCCAGAATCAAGGCCTTCATCTCGGCGACGGCGCCTTTGAAGCCGACGAACAGCGCGTGCGCCACCAGCGCATGGCCGATGTTCAGCTCGTTGATGCCCTTGATCGCAGCCACGGCTTCGACGTTATGGTAGTGCAGGCCGTGGCCGGCGTTGACGATCAGGCCTTCGCCCAGGCCGCAGTTGACGCCGTCGATGATGCGCTGTAATTCGTCGGCAACTTCGGTCGGCGTGGTCGCGTCGGCATAACGGCCGGTGTGCAGTTCGATGGCCGGGGCACCGACACGGCGCGAAGCTTCGATCTGGCGCTCGTCGGCATCAATGAACAGCGAGACTTCACTGCCGATCTTCGACAGGCGCTCCACGGCAGCCTTGATCCGCGCTTCCTGGCCAGCCACATCGAGGCCGCCTTCGGTGGTCAGTTCCTGGCGGGTTTCCGGCACCAGGCAGATATGCGCCGGGCGGATGCGCTCGGCGAACGCCATCATCTCCTCGGTGACGCCCATTTCGAAGTTCATGCGGGTTTGCAGCACGTCCTTGAGCAGCAGCACGTCGCGCTCCTGGATGTGGCGGCGGTCTTCGCGCAGGTGAACGGTGATGCCGTCGGCGCCCGCTTCTTCGGCGTCCAGCGCGGCCTTGACCGGGTCCGGGTAACGGGTGCCCCGGGCCTGGCGCAGGGTGGCAACGTGGTCGATGTTCACGCCGAGAAGAATGCGATTGCTGGTGGTCACGAAAAGCGCTCCTGAAGAGGGAAGGAATCGCTGCACAGCATACACGGGGATGTCAGGGCTTTCGAAACAACTCGCGGCTGACCAGTGGCCGACCGCCCAGATGCACGGCCAGGGCTTGGCGCATCAGGCGCTTGGCGGCGGACAGGGCGCCGGGGGCGGTCCAGTCGGCTTCGCTCATGGCGAGCAATTCGGTGCCCTGGAACAGGCCGGGTTGCAGCAGGTAGACCCGCTCCAGGCCTGCGTCCACTTGCAGGCGGTACATGCCGTCGGCGGCGATGGGCTCGCCGTGCAGGTCGTTGCTCAGTTCGAAGCCGTAGCCCAAGTCATCCAGCAGGCGCCATTCGAATGCGCGCAGCAGCGGTTCCAGGGGACGGCCTTCGGCGAGGGCGAGCAAGGTGGCGGCATAATGATCGAAGACGCCGGGGTGCGGGTCTTCGGCGGGGAGCAGGCGGATCAGCAATTCGTTGAGGTAGAGGCCGCTGAACAGCGCCTCACCGTTGAGCCAGTTGGAGGCGCCGGCAGCTTCCATGCGGCCGACGTTCTTCAACTCGCCGCGTCCACGAAACTCCACTTCCAGGGCCACGAAGGGCCGCGCCAGGGTGCCGGCCTTGCCGCGTGCACTGCGCAAGACCGCGCGCAGGCGGCCTTGGGGCGTGAGGAAGTCCACCAGGGCGCTGGTCTCGCGGTAGGCGCGGCTGTGCAAGACGTAGGCGGGTTGGCCGGTGGGTGGGGTTTGAGACATGGGGTTCTCGCTGCGGGAACACGGTCTGGAAAACAACGACTATCCAATGTGGGAGCGGGCTT
>NZ_JACAPX010000014.1:0-53282 GCF_013385435.1 Pseudomonas sp. F9001 | reverse complement strand
AAGCCCGCTCCCACATTTGTCCTGCGGTGTTCCGGAGACCTGTTACAGGTCGCCGTAACCCAACGAACGCAACGCGCGCTCATCATCGGACCAACCGCCCTTAACCTTCACCCACAGGTTGAGCATGATCTTGGAATCAAACAGCAATTCCATGTCCTTGCGCGCTTCAGTGCCGATGCGCTTGATGCGCTCGCCCTTGTCGCCAATGATGATTTTCTTCTGGCCGTCACGCTCGACGAGGATCAGCGCATGGATATGCAGGGTCTTGCCCTGCTGCTTGAACTCTTCGATTTCGACGGTGATCTGGTACGGCAGCTCGGCACCCATCTGGCGCATGATTTTCTCGCGTACCAGTTCGGCGGCGAGGAAACGGCTGCTGCGGTCGGTGATCTGGTCTTCCGGGAAGAAGTGTTCGTTCTCCGGCAGGTAGCCAGCAATCACACGTTCCAGGGCTTCAAGGTTGTGCCCGTGCTGTGCCGAGATCGGCATGATCTGGGCGTTCGGCAGTTGTTCCTGCAGCCAGCTCAGGTGCGGCATCAGCTCGGCCTTGTCTTCGATGCGGTCAGTCTTGTTCAACGCGACGATCAACGGGCCGGTGACATACTGCACGCGCTCCAGAACCATCTGGTCTTCGTCGGTCCACTTGGTGCGGTCGACCACGAAGATCACCACGTCGACGTCTTTCAACGCTGCCGAAGCGGTTTTGTTCATGTAGCGGTTGAGGGCCTTTTCGCCGCCTTTGTGCATGCCCGGGGTATCAACGTAGACAGCCTGTACGGCACCTTCGGTCTTGATGCCCAGCATGTTGTGGCGGGTGGTCTGGGGCTTGCGCGAGGTGATCGCCAGCTTCTGTCCCAGGATGTGGTTCAGCAACGTGGACTTGCCCACGTTCGGACGGCCGACGATGGCAACATAGCCACAGCGAGTTGCGGTTGAATCAGTCATGGCCATTCTCCACGCCCAGGGCAATCAGTGCTGCAGCGGCCGCTACCTGTTCGGCAATACGACGGCTCACACCCTGACCTCGGCTTTTTTCATTCAGTAAGGTGATTTCGCATTCGACGAAGAAGACTCGGCAATGCGGTTCACCCTGGATATCCACCACTTCGTAACGCGGCAGGTCGCAACCACGGGACTGCAGGAATTCCTGCAGGCGGGTCTTTGGATCTTTGTTGGTGTCTACCAGCGTCAGGCTTTCGATTTCGGTCGACAGCCAGGCGACGACGCGCTCCTTGGCCGCTTCCATGCCCGCGTCGAGGTAGATCGCGCCGATCAGTGCCTCAAGGGCGTCGGCCAGGATCGACTCGCGACGGAAACCGCCGCTCTTAAGCTCGCCGGAGCCCAGGCGCAGGTAATCACCCAGGTCGAAACCACGGGCCAGTACAGCCAGGGTCTCGCCTTTCACCAGGCGCGCACGCAAGCGCGACAACTGGCCTTCGCGGGCCAGCGGGAAGCGATTGAACAGGGCTTCGCCGGCGACGAAATTGAGGATGGCATCACCGAGGAATTCCAGGCGCTCGTTGTTACGCCCGGCAAAACTACGGTGTGTGAGGGCAAGGATCATCAATTCCTGATCCTTGAAGGTGTAGCCGAGCTGGCGCTCGAGACGGCTTAGAGAAACGCTCACGGTTTACCCACATTCAGTTCGAGGCACCGGTGGCCTGCGACGATTAACGCTGTGTTCAAATTCAAATCCTGGTGGTTGCTGCATGGGGCCTGGTTTTGTCCAAGCCCCAGAAAAGCATTCGGCGCTGTGTTCACAGCGCCGCATGGATTACTTGATCAGCCCGACCCGCGAGAAGTTCGGCAGGTGGCTGAGCTTGGGTTCCGGCCAACTCATCCAGACCGCGAAGGCCTTGCCGACGATATTCTGGTCGGGGACCATGCCCAGCAGGTCCTTGGGAATATTCGGGTCATCCCAGTAGCGGCTGTCGTTGGAGTTGTCGCGGTTGTCGCCCATCATGAAGTAGTGCCCGGCAGGCACTGTCCACTGGTTGTCAGGCGGCGAACGGTAGCGGCTCATCTCCTTGCGGATTTCGTGCTCTACCGCCCCGAGTTTTTCCTGGTACAGCTCGGCGCTGCCCAGGGTGTTCGGCTCGGAACCGATCAGTTTTTCTGCCACCGACTCGCCGTTGACGAACAGGCGCTTGTCGCTGGTGTAGCGAATCACGTCGCCCGGCAGGCCCACTACACGCTTGATGTAGTTGACGTTCGGGTCGCTTGGGTAGCGAAACACCATCACATCGCCGCGCTGCGGGTCACCGATCTCGATCACTTTCTTGTCGATCACCGGCAAGCGGATCCCGTAGGAAAACTTGTTCACCAGGATGAAGTCGCCCACGTCCAGGGTAGGTTTCATCGAGCCCGAAGGGATCTGAAACGGTTCCACCAGGAACGAACGCAGCACCAGCACGATGAACAACACCGGGAAGAACGACTTGCCGTATTCAACCAGCATCGGCTCTTTGTTCAGTTTCTCGATCACCGCCACATCGGGCTGGCTGACGCTGCCCTGATAGGACGCGATGGCTGCCCGGCGACGCGGGGCGAAGAACACCAGATCGAGCAACGCCAATAGACCGCAAACGGCAACGGCGATGACCAGCAACAGCGGGAAATTTAGTGACATAGGACCTAACTATCCAACCTGAGCACCGCAAGGAAGGCTTCTTGTGGAATTTCCACGTTACCCACTTGCTTCATGCGTTTTTTACCGGCCTTTTGCTTCTCGAGCAGCTTGCGCTTACGGCTGACGTCGCCGCCATAGCATTTGGCCAGTACGTTCTTTCTGAGTGCCTTGACGGAAGTCCGTGCAATGATCTGCCCGCCGATGGCGGCCTGGATCGCGACGTCGAACATCTGGCGCGGAATCAGTTCTTTCATCTTTTCGGTCAACTGGCGACCTTTGTAGTGCGCGTTGTCCTTGTGCACGATCAGCGCCAGGGCATCCACCTTGTCGCCGTTGATCAGCACATCCAGCTTCACCAGATTAGCTGATTGGTAACGGTCAAAATGGTAATCCAGCGAAGCATAGCCGCGGCTGGTGGATTTGAGACGGTCGAAGAAGTCCAGGACCACTTCGTTCATCGGCAAATCGTAGGTCACTTGCACCTGGGTACCGAGGAACAGCATGTCGTGCTGTACGCCACGCTTTTCGATACACAGGGTAATGACGTTGCCCAGATGCTCTTGCGGCACAAGAATATTGGCCCGCACGATCGGTTCGCGCATGTCTTCGATGGAAGACAGATCCGGAAGCTTGGACGGGTTGTCGACGTAAATCGTTTCACCGGTTTTCAGCGCCAGTTCAAAAATAACCGTCGGCGCGGTGGTGATCAGGTCCAGGTCGTATTCGCGCTCAAGGCGCTCCTGGATGATTTCCATGTGCAGCATGCCCAGGAACCCGCAGCGGAAGCCGAACCCGAGGGCGTCGGAGCTTTCCGGGGTGTACTGCAACGACGAGTCGTTGAGGGTCAGCTTCTGCAGGGCTTCGCGGAAGTCCTCGAAGTCATCGGAGCTGACCGGGAACAGGCCGGCGTAAACCTGCGGCTGGATGCGTTTGAAGCCCGGCAGCACGTCGACGTCAGGGGTGGAGCTCAAGGTCAGGGTGTCACCTACCGGTGCACCGTGGATGTCCTTGATACCGGCGATGATGAAGCCTACTTCGCCGGCTTTCAGATCAGTGGTAGCCGTGTGCTTCGGGTTGAATACACCGACGCTGTCCACCAGGTGGATCTTGCCGGTGGACTTGACCAGGATCTTGTCGCCCTTCTTCACACGGCCGTGGCGCACGCGTACCAGGGAAACAACGCCCAGGTAGTTGTCGAACCAGGAGTCGATGATCAACGCTTGCAGCGGATCTTCGTAGTTGCCGGTGGGGGCTGGAATGGTCTTGACCAGGCGCTCGAGCACCTCGTCGACGCCCAGGCCGGTCTTGGCGCTGCACTCGACGGCGTCGGTGGCGTCAATGCCGATGATCTTCTCGATCTCTTCCTTGACGCGGTCCGGATCGGCCTGTGGCAGGTCGATCTTGTTCAGCACCGGCATCACCTCCAGGCCTTGCTCGATGGCGGTGTAGCAGTTGGCCACGGACTGGGCTTCAACGCCCTGGCCCGCGTCCACTACCAGCAACGCACCTTCGCAGGCCGCCAGGGAACGGCTGACTTCATAGGTGAAGTCGACGTGACCCGGGGTGTCAATGAAGTTGAGCTGGTACTTGATACCGTCTTTGGCGGTGTAGTACAGGGTTACGCTGTGGGCCTTGATGGTGATCCCGCGCTCGCGCTCGAGGTCCATGGAGTCCAGCACCTGGGCTTCCATTTCACGCTCGGCAAGGCCGCCGCACATCTGGATGAATCGATCGGCCAGCGTCGACTTGCCATGGTCAATGTGGGCGATGATGGAGAAATTGCGGATATGACTCAAATCACTCACGGATCAACACTCAAAAAGGCTGCAGGCAGACTGCCCGCTGAAAAATAGCCGGGAATTGTACCTGATGCGCAGACCAGACGTCATCCATGGCGACCAAGAACAAAAATGCCCCGGTCGTTCGAACGGGGCATTTTTTGTTCATAAGCGCGGGCTCAACCGGCCCGACGCAACAGCCAGAAGCCGGCCACGGCGCAGATGGCGGTCGGCACCAGCACCGCAAACAGCGGCGAGAAACCGAATACCAGGCTGGACGGCCCCAGCAGGTCCTGGGCGATACGGAAGGTGAAACCCACCAGTACGCCGGTAAACACGCGCTGGCCGAGGGTCACGGAACGCAACGGGCCAAAGATGAACGAGATCGCCATCAGCACCAGCGCGGCCGTCACCACCGGCTGCAACACCTTGACCCAAAACGCCAGCCAGTAACGGCCGTTGTTCAAGCCCTGGTCCTTGAGGTAATGGATATACCCCCACAGGCCGGAGATAGGCAGGCTTTCCGGGATCATCACCACGGTATTCAGCAATTCGGGCTTGAGGGAAATATCCCACTGCTCCGTCGGCACATTGATCACTTCGGTGGTCGATGCCGCACCCTTGCCGATATCACGGAAATAGGTGGTGGTCACATCGCTGAGTTGCCACTTTTCGTCGGCGTACTGTGCACGTTTGGCGAAGCTCGACGACAGCAGGTGACGTTCCTTGTCGAAGTGGTAGCGGGTGACACCCACCAGCAAGCCACCCGGCTGCACGGCGTTGATGTGGATAAACTCCTCACCCTGGCGGTGCCACAGGCCATGCTTGGAGCTCTGGGCATCGCCCGAACCCTGGGCCAGGGCACGATTGGCCTGGGCCGTGGACTCGGCTGGAGGCGCCACGTATTCACCGATCAGCACGCTGACCACCATCAGCAACAGCATGGGCTTCATGACCGCCCACACGATGCGACCGATGGAAACACCCGCCGCGCGCATGATGGTCAGCTCGCTGTTGCTGGCCAGGCTGCCCAGGCCGATCAGGCAGCCGATCAGCGCGGCCATCGGCATCATGTCGTACAGGCGACGGGGCGCCGTCAGCGCCACGTAGCTCAGGACGTCGGTAACGGTGTAGGTATCGCTGACGTTGCCGACTTCATCAATGAAGGCGAACAACGAGGCCAGCCCCAGAATAATGCCCAATACCGCAAGGATTGCGACCAGGACGCTGCTACCAATGTAGCGGTCGAGCTTAACCACGAGCCATCTCCTTCACGCTGCGACGACTCCGCATCTTCAACCGCATCGGTTCCCAATAAAGCAGCCCCAGGCCAATGGCCAGGAAGACCCCGTGGACCCACCACAACCCGAGGGCCGGCGGCAGTTTGCCCTTCTCCAGGGAGCCGCGGGCGGAAATCAGGATGGTCAGGTAAGCCATATAAAGCAGGATGGCCGGCAGCAGCTTGAGGAAGCGGCCCTGGCGCGGGTTGACCCGGGACAGCGGCACGGCCATCAAGGTCACGATGAACACCAGCAGCGGCAGGGAAATCCGCCATTGCAGCTCGGCGATCGAACGCAGTTCCTTGCTGCCGATCAGGTCTGGGGTCGGGATCGCGTCGCGGTCGGTGACCTCATCGCTGACATCCGGCCGGGCCAGCATCACGCCATAGGTGTCGTACTTGATTGCGCGGTAATCGGCCTGACCGGGGCTGCCGTCATAGCGATAGCCATCTTCCAGGATCAGGTAACGGCTGCCATCCGGGCGCACTTCCTGGCGCCCCTTGTCGGCCACCAGAATCGAAATACCACGGTCTTTCTGGTTCTGGCCGAGATTTTTCTGGGAGATGAACACCCCTCCCAGGTTGGCACGGTCATCCGACATTTGCTCGGTATAGGTCACCCGGGTGCCGTCGTTGAGCGCTTGGAAGCGGCCCGGCTCCAGGGTGTCGAATTCGGTCATGGCGTCCTGTTTGTTCAGCACCAGCTGGAACTGCATGGCGCCCTGGGGTGCCAGGCTCAAGCTCAGCCAGGCCACGACCAGCGCGATACCGGTGGCCGGAACCATGGTCATGGCCAGCAAACGTTGCTGGCTCATGCCGGTGGCCGACAACACGGTCATTTCGCTTTCAAGGTACAAGCGGCCATAGGCCAGCAGAATCCCGAGAAACAGGCCCAATGGCAGGATCAACTGCAGGAAGCCCGGCAGGCGAAAGCCCATGATCAGGAACAGCGAACCCGGATCCAGGGCACCCGAGGCAGCCTGGGCGAGGTATTTGACGAAGCGACCACTCATGATGATGACCAGCAATACCGCACTCACGGCACTCAGGGTCAACAGGACTTCGCGGGATAGATAACGGAAGACGATCAAACCAGACACTCCAGGGTTGTCAGGCTAAGGCGGCCAAACAAGCAAGCATATCGAGTCGACCCATTGCTGCAGGCCGGCTAAAAAGATGGCGCATTATCCTGTGATTGACCGCACCTGTCACGGAGCTTGCTCATACGCGTGCACAAAGCTGCCCGCAAGGGTTGTCAGGCTCGGGCGGCGAGGTTCAAACTGCGGCCTTTGTCGCGGGCGGCCTACAGGCTGCCAAGCTTACAAGCCGGAGTACAGACTCCTGGCTCACTGACCTTTATAAGGGACCCGAAAATGGAACTGGTTGTAAAAAGCGTTAGCCCCGAAACGTTGAAAACCGCCACCCTCGTGGTCGCTGTCGGCGAAGGCCGCAAGCTCGGCGTTGCCGCCAAGCAACTGGACGAACTGAGCGGCGGCGCCATCAGCGCAGTCCTCAAGCGCGGTGACCTGGCCGGCAAGGTCGGCCAAAGCCTGCTGCTGCAAAGCCTGCCTAACCTTAAAGCCGACCGCGTATTGCTGGTGGGCATTGGTAAAGACGCCGAACTGGGCGACCGTCCGTTCCGCAAGATCATCGCCGGCATCCTCAACACCCTCAAGGGCCTGGGCGGCACCGACGCGGCCCTGGCGCTGGACGAAGTCGTGGTCAAGGGCCGCGACAGCTACGGCAAGACCCGCCTGCTGGCCGAAAGCCTGCTGGACGGCGGCTACGTCTTCGACCAGTTCAAGAGCACCAAGGCCGAACCCCGCGCCCTGAAGAAAGTCACCCTGCTGACCATCAAGGCGGCCCAGGCTGAAGTCGAACGCGCCGTGACCCACGCCCAGGCCATCGCCGGCGGCATGGCGTTCACCCGTGACCTGGGCAACCTGCCACCGAACATCTGCCACCCGACGTACCTGGGCGAGCAAGCCAAGGCGCTGGGCAAGGAATTCAAGGGCCTGAAAGTCGAAGTCCTGGATGAGAAGAAGATCAAGGAACTGGGCATGGGCTCGTTCTATGCCGTGGGCCAGGGCAGCGACCAGCCGCCACGCCTGATCGTGATGCAATACAACGGCGGCAAGAAGTCCGAGAAGCCATTTGCCCTGGTCGGTAAAGGCATCACCTTCGACACCGGCGGCATCAGCCTCAAGCCGGGCCTGGGCATGGACGAGATGAAGTACGACATGGGCGGCGCCGCCAGCGTGTTCGGCACCCTGCGTGCCGTGCTGGAACTCAAGCTGCCGATCAACCTGGTGTGCATCCTGGCCTGCGCCGAGAACATGCCGAGCGGCGGCGCGACCCGTCCGGGCGACATCGTCACCACCCTCAGCGGCCAGACCGTGGAAATCCTCAACACCGACGCCGAAGGCCGCCTGGTGCTGTGCGACGCCCTGACCTACGCCGAGCGCTTCAAGCCGCAAGCCGTGATCGACATCGCCACCCTGACCGGTGCCTGCGTGGTTGCCCTGGGCGCCCACACGTCGGGCCTGCTGGGCAACAGCGACGAACTGATCGGCCAACTGCTCAGCGCCGGCCAGGCTGCCGACGACCGCGCCTGGCAACTGCCGCTGTTCGATGAGTACCAGGAACAGCTGGACAGCCCGTTCGCCGACATCGCCAACATTGGTGGCCCGAAAGCCGGCACCATCACTGCGGCGTGCTTCCTGTCGCGTTTCGCCAAGAACTTCAACTGGGCCCACCTGGACATCGCCGGCACCGCCTGGACCAGCGGCGGCAAGGACAAGGGCGCCACTGGCCGTCCGGTTCCATTGCTGACCCAGTACCTGCTGGACCGCGCCAAAGCCTGAAAATGAAGATCCCCGGGCGCTTGTAAAGCCGCCCGGGGCTCAGGAACCGCAATGACCCAAGTCGACTTCTATATATTGCCCAGCGCCGACCCTTCCGCGCGCCTGGACTTTGCCTGCAAGCTCACCGAAAAAGCCTGGCGCATGGGCCACCGTATCTACCTGCATTGCAGCGATGCCGCCCAGCGTGACGACCTCGACGCCCGCCTGTGGCGCTTCAAGGGCGAAAGCTTCGTGCCCCACGGTGCCGCCGAATCAGAACCGGAAGGCCTGGTAGTACTGGGTTTGGGCGACAGCTGCGGCGATCACACAGACCTGCTGGTCAACCTTGACCTGAAAGTACCGGCCTTCGCCAAGGGTTTCGCCCGCGTGGCGGAAGTGGTGGTGGAAGACCCGGCTATTCGTCAGGCCGCGCGGGAGAGTTTCCGTTTCTACCGCGAACAGGGCTATTCTCTGCAAGATCACCGGCTACAACGACTTTGAGCACACGATGGACACTCCAAACCCGCTAAAAGACCCTGACCACCTGCTGGACGACCTTGAGTCGATCCGCAAGCTGCTCGGTGATGATGACCTGCAACCGCCGCTGCTGACCGATGCGGTCAACGGTGACGTACAAATTCCCCTGCTGTTCGATATGGTGGGTGGCAAGCCGGTTACGCCGGAACCTGTCGAAACGCCCGTGGTACAAGCTGCGCCGGCTGTGGCTGTTGCCGTACCGGCCGCCGAAAAAGCCCCCGACGCCCTGCTGCTGCACCTGGACAACGAACTGCGCGCCGCCGCGCAACTGATCATGCAAGACGTGATCGACGATTTCGCCCCGCATATCGAAACCGAGATCAAGCGCCGGCTGGATGCGCGCATGGAGCGGTTGTTGAGCCAGTACCAGAACTAAGGCTGACATATATCCCCTGTGGGAGCGGGCTTGCTCGCGAAGGGCGTGAACGATAACGCGTACATCCTGAATGAACGCGCCGCCCTCAGGTTTTTCGCGAGCAAGCTCGCTCCTACCCCTCTCCCCTATCCCCCGTTATACTTGTCGGCTTTCCTGAATTAATGCCAACTAGGGTCCCGCCGCGCATGGATAAGACCTACCAGCCGCACGCTATTGAAACTTCCTGGTACCAGACCTGGGAGTCCGAGAATTATTTCGCTCCGCAAGGCGCGGGCGATGCCTACACCATCATGATTCCGCCACCGAACGTCACTGGCAGCCTGCACATGGGCCATGGCTTCAACAATGCGATCATGGATGCCCTGATTCGTTTCCGCCGAATGCAGGGTCGCAACACCCTATGGCAACCAGGTACAGACCACGCCGGTATCGCCACCCAGATGCTGGTGGAACGCCAACTGGAAGCCACCGGCCAGAACCGTCACGACCTGGGCCGCGAGAAATTCCTCGAGAAAATCTGGGAATGGAAGGATCAGTCCGGCGGCAATATCAGCCGTCAGATCCGTCGCCTGGGCTCGTCCGTCGACTGGAGCCGCGAGCGCTTCACCATGGACGATGGCCTGTCGGAAGCCGTGAAGGAAGCCTTCGTGCGCCTGCATGAAGACGGCCTGATCTACCGCGGCAAGCGCCTGGTCAACTGGGACACCAAGCTGCACACGGCGATTTCCGACCTTGAAGTGGAAAACCACGACGAAAAAGGTTTCCTGTGGAACCTCAAGTACCCGCTGGCTGACGGCGCCAAGACCGCCGAAGGCAATGATTACCTGATCGTCGCCACCACCCGTCCGGAAACCATGCTTGGTGATGCCGCCGTCGCGGTCAACCCGAATGACGAACGCTACCAGGCGCTGATCGGCAAGTTCGTCGAGCTGCCGCTGGTTGGCCGTCGCATCCCGATTATTGCGGATGACTACTGCGACCCTGAATTCGGCACCGGCTGCGTGAAAATCACCCCGGCCCACGATTTCAACGACTACGAAGTCGGCAAGCGCCACAACCTGCCGCTGCTGAACATCTTCGACAAAAACGCCGCTGTTCTGCCGGCCTGCCAGGTGTTCAACCTCGACGGCACGCTGAACGAGAGCATCGACGGCAAGATCCCGGCTGAATACGCCGGCCTCGACCGTTTTGAAGCGCGCAAGCAGATCGTTGCCGCCTTCGACGCTGCCGGCCTGCTGGTGAGCGTTGACGACCACGCCCTGAAGGTACCGAAAGGTGACCGCTCCGGCACTGTCATCGAGCCTTGGCTGACCGACCAGTGGTACGTGTCCACCAAGCCTTTGGCTGAGCCGGCAATTGCTGCCGTGGAAGACGGCCGCATCGCGTTCGTGCCGAAACAGTACGAAAACATGTACTTCTCGTGGATGCGTGACATCCAGGATTGGTGCATCAGCCGCCAGCTGTGGTGGGGCCACCGGATTCCGGCCTGGTACGACGAGTCGGGCAAGGTCTACGTGGGCCGCGACGAAGCCGAAGTACGTACCAAGCACAACCTTGGCGCGGACGTGGCGCTGCAACAGGACAACGACGTACTGGACACCTGGTTCAGCTCGGGCCTGTGGACGTTCTCCACCCTCGGCTGGCCGCAACAGACCGAATTCCTGAAGAAATTCCATTCCACCGACGTGCTGGTCACCGGCTTCGACATCATTTTCTTCTGGGTTGCCCGGATGATCATGCTCACCATGCACTTGGTGAAGAACGAAGACGGCACCCCGCAGGTACCGTTCAAGACCGTGTACGTGCACGGCCTGGTGCGTGATGGCCAGGGCCAGAAGATGTCCAAGTCCAAGGGCAACGTCCTGGACCCGCTGGACATCATCGACGGCATCGACCTGGAAACCCTGGTGCAGAAACGCACCTCGGGCCTGATGCAGCCGAAACTGGCGAAGAAGATCGAGAAGCAGACCCGCGACGAGTTCGCCGATGGCATCGCCAGCTACGGCACCGACGCCCTGCGCTTTACCTTCTGCTCGCTGGCGTCCACCGGTCGCGACATCAAGTTCGACATGGGCCGCGTCGAAGGCTATCGCAACTTCTGCAACAAGATCTGGAATGCCGCGCGCTACGTGCTGGATAAAGGCGAAGACTGCGGCCAGAACGGCGAGACCATCGAGCTGTCCCTGGCGGACCGCTGGATCATCTCCCAGCTGCAGCGCACCGAAGCCGAAGTGACCCGTCAACTCGACCAGTTCCGCTTTGACCTGGCGGCGCAGGCCCTGTACGAGTTCATCTGGAACCAGTATTGCGACTGGTACCTGGAACTGTCCAAGCCCGTGCTGTGGGACGAGAACTCGCCGATCGAACGTCAGCGCGGCACCCGTCAAACCCTGGTGCGCGTACTGGAAGTGGCGTTGCGCCTGGCGCATCCGTTCATGCCCTTCATCACCGAAGAAATCTGGCAGCGCATCGCGCCGCTGGCGGGCAAAGACGGCAAGACCATCATGCTGCAACCTTGGCCGGTGGCCAACGAAGCCCGCATTGACGAGGCAGCCGAAAGCGATATCGAGTGGCTCAAGACCCTGATGATGGGTACGCGCAACATCCGCGCCGAGATGAATATCGGTCCGGGCAAGCCACTGGCCGTGTTCGTGAAGAACGCCAGCAGCGAAGACCTGCGTCGCCTCACCGAGAACGACGCGCTGCTCAAGAAGCTGGCGAAGCTGGAGTCGATCACCGTATTGGCCGCTGGCGAAGAAGCACCGCTGTCCGCCACCGCACTGGTGGGCGAGATGGAAGTGCTGGTGCCGATGGCCGGCCTGATCGACAAGGGTGCCGAACTGGCGCGCCTGGACAAGGAAATCCTGCGCCTGCAAGGCGAAGTGCAGCGGGTGGGCGGCAAGCTGTCCAACGCGGCGTTCGTCGACAAGGCTCCGGCTGAAGTCATCGAGAAAGAACGCGCCAAACTGGCTGAGGCTGAACAGGCTTTGGGCAAGCTGGCGGAGCAACACGCGCGGATTTCCAGCCTGTAAGGGGCAGCCCGTGCGGAAAAAGAGACCTTCGGGTCTCTTTTTTTTGCTTGGAAAAACACCACTATTTCTCTTCGGAAACCCGATCAATGTGGGAGCTGGCTTGCCTGCGATGGCATCGCCTCGGTCTGGCAGATACACCGAGTCGCCTGCATCGCAGGCAAGCCAGCTCCCACATTTGACCGAGTTCGACCAAGGAATGTGTGACAATACCCACCACTTTTGAAACAAACGCAGAATCGACGCAGCCCATGACCGCCCCCAGCACACCCAAAGCACCGCGCAAGAAGCCAAAATCCAGTACGCCGGCCAAGCCCGTCGTTCCGCGCAAAGAGGCCACCTTGCACCCGCGTAACCGCCACCAGGGCCGTTACGACTTCCAGGCGCTGATCAAGACCACGCCCGAACTGGCGCAATTCGTGATCATCAACCCGTACGGCAAGGAAAGCATCGACTTTGCCAGCCCAGACGCGGTGCGGGTGTTCAACCGGGCGTTGCTCAAGGCGTTCTACGGCATCAATCACTGGGACATCCCGGCTGACTACCTGTGCCCACCGGTACCGGGGCGTGCCGACTACGTGCACTTCCTCGCCGACCTGCTGGCCAGCGTCAACGAAGGCGTGATCCCCCGTGGCGCGCCGGTGAAGGTGCTGGACATCGGCATGGGCGCCAACTGCGTCTATCCGTTGATTGGCTACAGCGAGTACCGCTGGAACTTCCTCGGCTCGGAAGTCGACCCGACCGCCGTGGCCGCCGCCAAGGCGATCGTGCAGTCCAACGGGCTGAACAAGGCCATCCAGCTGCGCCAGCAAACCAACCCCAAGCAGATCCTGCTGGGCTTGCTGGAGCCAGGCGAGCGGTTTGACCTGACCATGTGCAACCCGCCCTTCCACGCGTCCATGGATGAGGCGACCAAGGGCAGCGAGCGTAAATGGCGCGCACTGGGAAAGGCTGATCCGAAACGCAAGCTGCCGGTGCTGAACTTCGGTGGCCAGTCGGCGGAATTGTGGTGTGAAGGCGGTGAAGCGCGGTTTGTGACGCAGTTGATCGCTGAAAGCGCGCATTTCCAGCATAAAGTGCTGTGGTTCAGCACCCTGGTGTCGAAAGCGTCAAACCTGCCGGCCATTCAGACAGCGCTGAAAAAGGCCGGTGTGCTGGAAAGCCAGGTAGTGGAGATGTCCCAGGGCCAGAAGCAGAGCCGCTTCGTCGCCTGGACCTTCCAGACCCCGAGCGAGCAACAGGTGTGGCGCCAGCGTTGGGCCCGTAAAGACTGATAAATCGCAGGCAACAAAAAACCGTGCCCGGATCGCTCCGGAGCACGGTTTTTTTTGCTGCGTCTTACTTGTTAACAGCGTCGGTCAGGCCTTTGGCCACAACCAGCTTGATAACTTTCTTGGCAGCGATTTCGATGGCAGCGCCAGTCGAAGGGTTACGGCCAGTACGGGCAGGACGCTCGGTCACTTTCAGTTTGCCAACGCCTGGCAGAGTGATTTCGCCGCCGTTTTCCAGCTGATCAGCAACGATCTGGCTCAGTTGGTCCAGCAGAGCACGCACGGTGGTTTTCGGTGCGTCTACAGCTTCAGCCAGATCAGCGATCAGTTGGTCTTTAGTAATAGCCATTGTGGTGTTCCTTCCCTATCAAATTCATTTGGATTGCAGAGTGCAGTGTCAGCCATCGAGCCCTGCCATCAAGGCCTGGCACCCAAGGGCTATAACCACGAAGATCGGGGTTATAGATACCTGAAACCGGGTTTGGTTCGACCTGACAAATGCTGAATGCACGCTTAACGCCCAGACTGCGCGTAAGACGGGGCAAAACTAGCACAGAGACGGGGAAATATCCGCCTCAACATACCCATTTGGTCAGCTTTATCGCTCTAAACCGTGAAAAAAAGGCATATGGCCCGTCGGATGGCGCTCAAAACGCCCTCCGAACAGCGCCATCCCCAGCGGGTGCGGTACACTGGCGACTTTTTCCGGGAGCCCCAGCCCTCCCCTTCAACCAGCCGAGAAGCCCATGCCGATCCGTCATTGCATCGTCCACCTGATCGACAAAAAACCCGACGGCACACCCGCAGTTCTCCACGCCCGCGACTCCGAGCTTGCCGAGTCGGCCGCGATCGAGAACATGCTCGCCGACCTCAACGAGAGCTACAACGCCAAACAAGGCAAGGCCTGGGGCTTTTTCCATGCCGAGTCCGGCGCGCACCCGTTCAGCGGCTGGTTGAAGGAGTATTTCGACGGCGGCAAGGATTTCACCGCCTTCAGCCGCATTGCGGTGGAACACCTGCAGAAGCTGATGGAAGAGTCCAACCTCTCCACCGGCGGCCACGTGCTGTTTGCCCACTATCAACAGGGCATGACCGATTACCTGGCGATCGCCCTGCTGCACCACAGTGAAGGCGTGGCCGTGACCGACCAACTGGACGTGACGCCGTCGCGCCATCTGGATCTTGGCCAACTGCACCTCGCCGCGCGGATCAACGTGTCCGAGTGGCAGAACAACAAGCAATCCAAGCAGTACATCTCGTTTATCAAGGGCAAGAACGGCAAGAAGGTCTCGGAGTACTTCCGCGACTTTATCGGCTGCCAGGAAGGCGTCGACGGCCCGGGCGAGACCCGCACCCTGCTCAAGGCCTTCAGCGACTTCGTCGAGAGCGAAGACCTGCCGGACGAATCCGCCCGCGAGAAAACCAAGACCCTGGTGGACTACGCCAGCAGCCAGGCCAAGCTCGGCGAGCCGATGGGCCTGGAAGAGCTGTCCGGGTTGATCGATGAAGATCGGCCAAAAGCCTTCTACGATCACATCCGCAACAAGGACTACGGCCTGTCGCCGGAAATCCCGGCGGATAAACGCACCCTCAACCAGTTCCGCCGTTTCACCGGGCGTGCCGAAGGCTTGTCCATCAGCTTTGAAGCGCACCTGCTGGGCGACAAGATCGAATACGACGAAGCCGCCGGCACCTTGATCATCAAGGGCCTGCCGACCCAGTTGACCGACCAGCTCAAGCGTCGCAACTGATGCTGGGCGGGGTTCTGAAGAAAGTCCTGCTGGTGTTGCTGGTGGTGGTGGTTTTCCAGAACTGGGGCAAGATCGAGCGGCTGTTCAACCCCTCCCAGGTGGTGCCGGAGCAGACACGCGCGGCAGCGCGCGTGGTGCTGTATTCCACCGAGTGGTGCGGCTACTGCAAACAGATCCGGCGTTTTCTGGATTCCAAGGGGATTCCCTACCAGGCGTTTGATATCGAGAAGGACGCCCAGGCGCGCAAGGCGTACGAGGCGTTGGGGGGCGGCGGGATTCCGTTTGTGGACGTGAACGGCACGCTGATTCGCGACTACAACCCTGAAGCGATCATGGCGGCGCTGAAGTAACTCACTCTGTAAAATACCGCAGATCAAATGTGGGAGCGGGCTTGCTCGCGAATGCGCTGGTTCAGTCAATACATCTGGCGACTGACCCACCGCTTTCGCGAGCAAGCCTGCTCCCACATTGGGTTTGCGTACGCGTTAGAAATTGGCCTCCAGGGAAACCATCGCCGTACGCTCCTCTCCTACGTTGTAGTAAGCCGAACTGGCCGCCAGGCCATTCACCGGCGCCGAGTTGAACGACACGGTGCGCGCCGAGCTCAAGTATTCCTTATCAAATACATTGAGCATCGAGAAGCGCAGCGCGGCCGACTTGAAGACCTTCTTGTCCACCGGCAGGTAGATACCGGCGTTGAGGTCGAACACGGTGCGCCCGGAGATTTTCTCGTTGTTGGTCAAATCACCGTAGAACGCCCCGACATACTTGCCGGCAATGTTGCCGTAATAGCGCTTGTCGTCGTAACCAAACACCAGGTTGAGCATGTTTTCCGGCACGTTGGCCAACTGGTTGCCCTTGGTCGGCAACAACACGTTCTTGCTGACAAAGTCGTCCTGCTGCTCGGACTTGGTATAGGTGTACGACGCGTAGTAGTTGAAGTTGTACGGCAGCAGGCCGCTCCACTCCAACTCCAGGCCTTTGTTGGTCACGTCACCGACGTTGGCCATCACGTAGTCACCGTTCAAGTCGGTGGTCGACAGCTGACGGTCCTTGAAGGTGATGTAGAACAGGGTGGCGCTGAGGGCCATTTTCTCTTCGGTGTAGCGCCAGCCCAGTTCCTGGTTCCAGCTCAGCTCGGGGTTGAGGTTGAGGGAATCACCCTTGTTGTACAGCACGTAGTTCTGCGGTGTGCGCATGTTGCGAGTGACGTTGTAGAACGCCTGGTTGCTCTCGTCGACCTGGTACTTGGCGCTGAAGTTCGGCAGGAACTGATGGTAGCGGGCGTTACGCTTTTCCGGCTTGTCGTACAGGCTACCGAGGTTGTCGCCGTCACGCTCGACGTACTGGTACGCCAGCCCGCCGACAAAGCTCAGGTCTGGCGTGGCTTGCCAGCTGTCCTGCACCCACAGCTTCTGGGCCGGGGTCACGGTGTATTGATGACGCCCCTGGACAGTCTTGCCGTTCTTGTCGACTACCTGGCCGCCGCTGTTGTAATCGCCCCAGACGTCGTCCGGTGCACCTTCGCTGTTGATCCCGATATACGGCTGGGTCTGGCGCTGGCGAGCGCGCTCGTACCAGTAGCCGTAATCCAGGCTGTGCTCCTCGTTGATGTCCCATTTCATTTTGACCGTCACGCCAGGGCGCCAGGTTTCGGTCCACGAGGGGCGATAGTAGTTGGCCGACTTGAGGTTGCTCAGGTCGTAGTTGCCACTCTTGTCGGACTTCGGCCCCAGGTTGGTCGCGGTCTGGCCGCTGAAACTGCCGCCGTTGCCCCAGTAGTAGTAAGGCGCAACCGTCAGGGCCAGGTCATCACGCAGGCGCCAGCGCTGGGTGAAGGTGGTCATGACACTTTCAAATGGGTTGCGGTTGAGCTTGTAGGAAGACGACAGCAATCCGTTCTTGTAGACCGGGGTTTCCGCGTAATCCAGGCGGCGGCCCTGTTGCTGGAACTGGCTCTTGCTCAGCGTGTTGTAGTTGTAGTTTTCCTGGGTGTTGTACTTCATGGTGAAGTTGCTGGTGTTGCCGTTGTCGTCTTCGAACAGCGTGCTCCACTCCACCTTGTCGCCCCGCAAGGTGCCCTTGCCGCGCCACTTGTCGCCCTCGGTGTGAGAGGCAGACACCCAGGTCTTGAAGCCGCCGAGGTCCCCGGTGTTGATGCGGGCGAAGGACTTTGTCAGGTTGTTCGAACCCATGGATTGCTTGACGAACAGCCCCGGCTCCTTGGTCGGCCGAATGGTGACCATGCCGATGTTGCCGCCGCTGGAACCAATGTGCGGGCCGTCCGCTTCCGAGGAGCCCTGGGTGACAAATACTTCGCCGACGTTTTCCGGGTCGCCCAATTGGTTGGCGTAAACACCGTAGCTGCCGGAGTCGTTGATCGGCACGCCGTCCATGGAAACCCCGACCTGGTCGGAGTTCATGCCGCGCATGGTGAAGCTGGTGCCGCTCATGCCGCTGGCGTCGTCGTTGGAAACGTTGATGCCCGGGGTGTACTTGAGCTTGTCGATGGCGTTGGCCGTCGGGGACATTTCGTCCATGGCTTCCTTGGTCACCGTGGACCGGGCCTTGGCACTTTCTTCCTGAATCATGTGGCCGGTGCCCAGGGTACGTTCGCCGGCGACGTGCACCGAACCGACATCCTGGGAATCGTCTGCCAGAACCAGCGGCGCAAAGCCGCCCAGGCCCGATGCTAAAAGCAGGGCATAGAGTTTGTTGTAGGTCACGAGTAGATCCCTTACATGCATCTATCTGTTGTTATGGGGGAGGTATTGGCGATCTCGGCTGGGTGAACAGCGCCGCCAATCTTCCTGACCACCTGCTCAGGAATCCGAGGATCATCCGTGCATCACGTAACGATTTGGTTACAGGTTTTGGCGATTGCGATGAAGGTTAAATGAAAGGTCCACACACACGGATGTGCCAAGGCATGGGGATTTTCAAGGGAAGGTGGTGCAAGTAATGACAGCGCCACGCCATTGCGGCGTAGCGCTCTGTATCTAGCGCAATACGATCATCCGACCGAGCAGCGAGTGTTGTTCAAACCCCAGGACCGCCTGCAACGCATTGAGCACCGCCTGGGGGTCCTTGCTCGGGAAACTGCCGCTGACACGCCGGGCGCCGAGGTCTTCGTTGAGCAGCAGAATGCGCCCCGGATAGTAGCGGCCGAGGTCTTGCACCACATCGGCCAGCGGCGCCTTGTAGTAGTTGAGCCAACCATCGCGCCAGGCCAGGCGCGACTCGCTGTCGACCGCGTGCAGCTCATCGGCGACACCGTCGGCGTAGGCCACTTGCTGGCCGGCCGTCAGAATCTGTTGCTGAGCATACTTCGACGGCGTTACCCCAACCCGACCGGACAACACCGTCACCTGCGCACCTGCCGGTTGCAGGCGCACCTCAAACTGCGTGCCGAGCACCCGTGCTTCGCCGCTGCCGGCCTCGACCACAAAGGATTCGCCAGTGTGGGTCACACTGAAAAAACCGGCGCCACGGCGTAGCTGGATATGGCGCTCGCCATGCTTGAAATCCACTGCGATCGCACTGTCGGCGTCCAGGGTGACCTGGCTTTGATCGGCCAGGGTCACGGTCTTCACCTCACCCGGCGCGGTGACGTAATCCGCGCCGAAGTCATCGACCCAGCGTGACGGCTGCCAGCCGGCGCCCATCGAGATCATCACCAGCAGGCAGGCGGCCATGGCCAGGGCGCCAGACCAGCGCCGCACGCTGGAGCGTTTCGAGGTATTCATCGCGTTCAAGTAACCCTGCAGCGCCAGGGCATCCTCATCCGCCAACGTTCTGGCCGGTACTTCACTCAATTCCCACAGCACCTGGGCCTGGGCGTAGGCTTCCACATGCGCAGGATCGGCCCGCAGCCAACGGCTGAACGTGGCCTGGTCGCCACTGCTGGGTTGGTCATGCAACAGGCTCAACCAGGCCAGTGCGGCCTGTTCCTGGTCGGGCGTCGGGGTGACGCTGGCGGTGGGGTTCACGGGGCTTTCCTTGGCGATGGTTCACGAAGGCTGGCCTTGCAGGCTTCGAGGGCACGCATCATATGTTTTTCCACGGCGCTTTGGGACAGGCCCATGGCCTTGGCGATTTCCGCGTACTTGCGGCCATGGATGCGGTTGAGCAGGAAAATCTGCCGGGTACGTTCCGGCAGGCTGCGCAAGGCTGCTTCAACGTGACGCAGATCATTGCCCGCCTCCAGCGCGGCCTGGGGTTCGCAGCCCTGGTTATCCTGTTGTTCCGGCAGCCAGCCTTCGCTGCTGCGCACCCGGGCGCCTTCGCTGCGCAGGTGGTCGATGGCGATATTGCCGGCGCAGCGCAGCAGGTAGGTGCTGAGTTCCTCGACCTGCACCAGCGGCCGGCGCCAGAAGCGCAGGAACAAATCCTGCACCAGGTCCGCCGCCGTCGCACGGCAGCCCACGCGGCGGCTGACCAGCGCTTCCATCTGCGAGCGCTGGGACAGGAACACCTGCAGGAAATGCGCCCGTCCGCCCGCCGCGTCTGCGTGCTGCTCTGGGTGTTCGGGGGGCGTGGTGATCATCAACGGTGGACTCAAAGGGTCGCGAAGGCCGCAACCGGGCTGGCCAGCAGGCCGAGGCCAGCCAGGATCAAGGCCAGCCTTGGCCGATACGGCAACAGCAACACCAGCAACAACCCGCTGAGCATCAAGACCGCGCACCACTCCACCAACCCCTGGCTCCACCCGGTCGCGAGCACCGCCGGCCAGATCGAGACAATCAACAGCAGCCAGCCGCCCACGCGCAAACCCAGGCGCCGACGAGGCGAAGGTTTACTGTGCAGCAGTTCGCCATGGTGCCGGTCCATGGACAGGCACAACGCGGCAAACCCTGCGTAACACAGCAATAGCGCCAGGAGCATTCAGTTCACCTCGCCCTTGAGGGTCAATGGCCGGGCACGTTCGGCCTTGGGCTGAGGGACGCGGCGGTGCTGCATTTTCCAGGCAGCCCAGGCGAGGAACACACCGCTGCCCAGGCACGTCAGGTCGAAGCCGGCCATGGCCCAGTCGCCGTTGGCCAGGGTCACACCCAAATGCTGGGTCGTGGTCAGCGCGTTGAGCACCGGCACGCCGATAAACAGCAGCGCGCCCACACTCAATTGCTCAACCCAGCCGCGGCGCCCCTGGCGAACAATCGCGTGCACGACGCTCAAGCCCCAGGCAATAAAGAAGGCTTGTACTTCCCAGTCCGAGCGCCCGGCAAAGCTGGCCGGCAACAGGCGGTTGGCCCAGAAGAATGCAGCGATGGCGATCATCAAGCCGGACATGCTGGCGATGTTCAGCACTTCCACCAGCCGCAGCTCAAAGGGCATCACACCGGTTTTGGTGTGCTTGAGCTGACGCTTGCCCAGCCACATCACCAGCCCGGTGCCGATCATTGCCGTGCCCGCGAGGCCGCAGATGAAATACAGCCAGCGCAATACCGGGCCGGCGAAATGGCCCATGTGCAAACCGTAGAAGCTGCCACCAATCGCCGCCGGCAGCGACTGCTCGCCGCTCACCCGCAACAGTTCGCCGGTAGTGCCGTTGAATGACACGGTGCTGCCAAAGTCATGCACCACTCGATCCGACCCGGCGCGGAATACATTGACCGAGGCGTTTACATCGCTTGGATTATTCACCACCAGCCTTCCGACATGCCCGCCGGCCCATTGCCCGCGCGCCTGCTCGTACATCGGACCCAGTGGCAGCAATTGCCCCGGCTGGCCGAGGGCCGGCGCATTGTCGGTGGCCGGAAACACATCGTTGAAGAACGCACGGGTGTCGTTGCCGTAGGAAGCGAGGATGCTCGCCGGCATTACCATGCTCATGAAAATCACCAGGCTGCTGTAGGTGATCATCAAGTGGAACGGCAACACCAGCACGCCCACGGCGTTGTGCCCGTCTAGCCAGGACCGCTGGCCCTTGCGCGGGCGGAAGGTGAAGAAGTCCTTGAAGATTTTCTTGTGGGTGATGATCCCGGTGATCAACGCCACGAACATCACCATCGCGGCGATGGTCGACAGCCAGCGCCCCCACGGATAGGGCATTTGCAGCTGGAAGTGGAAACGATAGAAGAATTCGCCGCCCATGCTTTCCCGGGCTTGGACCTGCTGGCCGCTGACGGGATCGAGGAGTTTTTCGACGAAATTGCCGCGTTTGCCCGGGTCGACCTTGTCTTGCCACATCACCGACAGGCCCGGCTCACGGTTGCTCGGCAAGGTGATAAACCAGCGCGCGGCATTGGGCGCCTGGTGTTGCAGATAGGTTTGGGCGGCGGCCAGGCTACGGGCGTCATCGACGGGATGCGCCTGCACTTCGGGCTGCATCCAGTGGGTAATTTCGTCCTTGAAATACGACAGGGTGCCCGTCAGGAAAATCGCAAACAGCAGCCAGCCAAAGATCAACCCGGCCCAGGTGTGCAACCAGGCCATGGCCTGGCGGAAGCCCTCTTTCATGTGCGCGCCATCCAGTACGCCAACCCGGCGAACGTGGCCATTATCGCGCTGGGCAGCAACACGCCAAACCAGGCGCGCCAGGCCGTGCGGCAGGCGAAGCACCAGATGACCGCCAACAGGTAGAACACAAACGAACTCAGCATGCCGCTGATCACCGCATCGGCGCGGCTGGTGGGCAGCCACAGCGTCATGCACACGCTGGCCAGCGAGGCCAGCAGGTAACCGCCGACCACAGCCGCCAGCACCCGCGAAGTCACGGCAAGACGGTAGGAAACGGGAAGTGAGGTTTTGCGTTTCATGCACAAGGCGCCAGGTTCGTCAGTGCGCAATATTAATGATAAAGGTTCTCATAAGCAAAAGAGAACGCATCACTGGCAATTGCCGAACCCGCCCGCGCGCCCTACAATGCGAACAATTCTTGTTCTCTAAAGCATGCCCATGCTGCCGGAGTGTGCGCGTTGCAGCCGTCCAACACCGTCGAAGTCCTGTACCACGACCATCACCACTGGCTCACCGGCTGGTTGCGACGCAAGCTCGGCTGCCCGGAAAGCGCCGCCGACCTGGCCCAGGACACCTTCATCCGCGTGCTCACCGCACGGGAAACACCGACGCTGATCGAACCTCGCGCCTTCCTCACCACCATCGCCAAGCGTGTGCTGTGCAACCATTACCGCCGCCAGGACCTGGAGCGCGCCTACCTCGACGCCTTGGCGCAAATGCCCGAACACGTGGCGCCGTCGGAGGAAGAACGGGCAATCATCCTGCAAACCCTGATGGAGCTGGACCAGTTGCTGGATGGCCTGGCGCCCCTGGTCAAACGCGCGTTCCTGCTGGCCCAGCTCGACGGCCTGACCTACGCGCAAATCGGCGCGGAACTGGGCATCTCCATCGCCACGGTCAAGCGCCATCTGAATAAAGCGGCGATGCGCTGCTACTTCGCCCTATGAGTTTCTCAACGCAAGTCGCCGAACAAGCGGTGCACTGGCTGATGGAAATGCAGCAGGGCCCGCTCAACCCACGTAAACAGGCGGCCTGGCAACAGTGGCTGGACGCCCACAGCGAACATCAGCGGGCCTGGGAGCACATCCAGCGAGTGAACCAGCGCTTGCGCGGGATGCCATCACCCCTGGCCCACGCCGCCTTGAATGCACCGAAATCCAACAGTCGTCGTCAGGCCCTGAAGTTGTTGCTGATACTCGGCGCCGGGTCGGCAGCGGCCTGGGGTTTGCGCCAGCAACATATATTGCCGCCGTTGAGTGCCGACTACCGCAGCCCCATCGGCCAACGGCGCAAGTTCCAGCTGGCGGATGGCAGCCAATTGCAGCTCAACACCGGCAGTGCGGTGGATGTGCATTTTGATGGCCAGCAACGCTTGATCCGCCTGCTCGAAGGCGAAATCCTGCTGACCGCAAAACCCGGCAACGCCCCGCTGCGGGTCATCACTTCCCAGGGCCTGCTCAGCGCCCAGGCCGCGCGGCTGAACGTGCGGCAATTCAACGATCACACACAACTGGCGGTGTTTGATGGGCACGTTGACGTGATGCCCAACACCTATAGCGGTTTGCCGTTGTCGGTGGAGAAAGCCCATCAGGTCAATTTCACCCGCAAAGGCTGGGACACCGCCCGCCCCACCGACGCCGGCAGCGGCGCCTGGGCCGACGGCATGCTGGTGGCGGCCCACATGCGCCTGGAAGATTTCCTCGCCGAATTGAGCCGTTATCGCCGTGGCCAGCTCAATTGCGACCCGCAGGTGGCCAACCTGCTGATTTCCGGCAGCTACCCGCTGGACGACAGCGAACGAATCCTGGACCTGCTGCAAGTCAGCCTGCCGGTCAGGGTCCGGCGGTTTACCCGCTACTGGGTCACCGTCGAAGCCCGTGCCTGAAATATTTTCAAACCCCGTGAGCCGTTTTCCGCACCTCGCGTGACAGAGAAGGAAAGCCACCTTGATCCTTCCTTCTCAGGACCGCACTTCATGCCCCAGCAACCGACTCGCCTGACGCCCCTCGCCCGCACCCTGCGCCACTTGTTGCTGGGGGCCAGCCTCAGTTTCAGCACCGTTCCCTACGTAATGGCGGCCGACGCCAAGCCCTACCGCATCGCCCCTACGTCACTGGAAGCGGCGCTGAATCAATTTGGCCGGGAAGCCGGCGTGCTGATTTCATTTGGCTCGGACGTGACTGCCGGCGTGCAAAGCCACGGCCTGTCGGGCAACTACACCGCTGAAGAAGGCTTGAATGCGTTGCTCAAAGGCACCGGCCTGCAAGCCCGTGCCGAGGGCAACAACGCCTTCAGCCTGCAACCGGCGAATGCTCCGGCCACCCTCGAATTGGGCACCTCCAACGTGGTCGGCGACTGGCTGGGGGACGCGGCGCAAACCAACGTCTTCGAGCACCCGGGCGCCCGGGACGTGATCCGCCGCGAAGAATTCGAACGCCAGGGCGCGACCCAGGCCCGCGACGTGCTCAACCGCATTCCCGGGGTCAACGCCCCGGAAAACAACGGCACCGGCAGCCACGACATGGCGCTGAACTTCGGCATTCGCGGGCTCAACCCACGCCTGGCCTCGCGCTCCACGGTCTTGATGGACGGCATCCCGGTGCCGTTCGCGCCGTATGGCCAGCCACAGTTGTCGTTCGCGCCCATCAGCATGGGCAACATGGATGCCGTGGACGTGGTACGCGGCGGCGGCGCAGTGCGTTATGGCCCGCAGAACGTCGGCGGCATCGTCAACTTCGTCACGCGCGCGATTCCCGATGCGCCAACGGTGAAAGGCGGCCTGCAAACCGAAACCAGCCCGTCTTCCAGCCACGATGGCTTCAAGACCACCGGCAACCTGCTGGCCGGCGGCACGGCGGACAACGGCCTGGGCGGCGCGATCCTGTATTCCGGCACCCGTGGTGGTGATTGGCGCGAAAACAGCGACACCCGCATCGACGACCTGATCCTCAAGGGCAAATACCAGCTGGACGACGCCAACAGCTTCAACGCCATGGCGCAGTACTACGAAGGCAAAGCCGATATGCCCGGTGGTTTGAGCACTGCGGCCTACAAGGCCGACCCGTATCAGTCCACCCGCCCCTACGACCAGTTCTGGGGCCGGCGTACCATGTTCAACGCGGGCTATCGCTACCAGGAAGATCGCCGGGAATTCACGGTCAACAGCTTCTTCACCACCACCCTGCGCAGCGGTTACCTGGACCAGGGCAACTTCCTCTCCCTGTCGCCCCGCGAGTATTGGGTACGCGGCCTGGAAACCCGTTTCGCCCAAGGCTTCGACCTCGGCCCAACCAGCCACGAAGTCGGCGTGGGCTACCGCTACATCAACGAGGCCGGCCACGAACTGCGCTACCGCACGCCAATTACCGCCAATCAGCAACTGCCGACCACCGACAGCCGCAACGACCGCGACACCCGGGGCAGCACCGAAGCCAATGCGTTCTTCGTCGACGACCGGATTGATATCGGCAAATGGACCATCACCCCGGGCATCCGCTACGAGATGATCGAGTCCCAGCAGACCAACAACCTCAGCAACGTCAAATACAAGGGTGACTACAACACCGCCCTGCCGGCGTTGAACGTGCTCTACCACCTGACGGACGACTGGAACCTCTATGCCAACACCGAAGGATCGTTCGGCAGCGTGCAGTACAGCCAGATGCCCAACCGCGTGACCAGTGGCGAAGTGAAGCCGGAAAAAGCCCGCACCTGGGAACTCGGCACACGCTATGACAACGGCACCTTGCGCGCCGAGATCGGCGCGTTCCTGATCAACTTCGACAACCAGTACGACAGCAACCAGACCAACGACACCGTGATCGCCCGCGGCGAAACCCGCCATCAGGGCATCGAGTCCAGCATCAACTACGCCCTCGACGGCTTGAGCCCGGCGCTCGCCGGTTTTGATGTGTACGCCACCTACGCCTACGTCGACGCCACCATCCGCGAAGACGGCCCGAACAAAGGCAACCGCGTACCCTTCTCCTCCAAGCACAAGGGCACCCTGGGTGTGGGTTACACCGAAGGTCGCTGGAAGTTGAACGTGGACAGCAGCTACCAGAGCAGCCAGTTTGCCGACAACGCCAACACTGAAGCAGAAAGTGCTGATGGCAGCACCGGACGCATTCCTGGCTACATGCTGTTCAGCAGCCGCGCGGCGTACGACTTTGGCCCGCAGCTGTCGGATTTGAACGTGGCGGTGGGTGTGAAAAACATCTTCAACAAGCAGTACTACACCCGCTCGTTTGACGATAACAACAAGGGCAAATACGTCGGCGAGCCGCGCACGCTGTATGTGCAGACGTCCATCGCGTTCTGATCAACTGCCCGCCAGGCACGACGGTGTGCCGGCCACCAACGCGTCGATGGCGCAACGGGTCTTGGCCGGCATGTGCGTCGCCGTGGGCCAGATGACATGGATCGGCATCGGTTGCTCGCGGTGGCCCGGCAGCACCGCCTGCAATTGCCCGCGCAACACGTAGTGGGCGATCAGCCAACTGGGCAACCAGGCCAGGCCGACCCCGGCGATGGCGGCATCGGCCACGGCCTGCAGGTCATCGAGGATCAACGGCGAGGCGACTCGCTCGCGGTGTGGGGCATTGCTGCGATAGGCAATGCCCCGGTGCCCGGCCAGGTCGTCGATGGAGTCAATACGAGGTGTGCGCTGCAAGTACGCGGGTGACGCCGCCAGGGCAATCGCCTGTTCCCCCAGGCGGCGGGCGCTCAGGCGGTCGGTGTCAGGCAGCGCACCAATGCGTACCGCCAGATCGAAGCCTTCCTGGGCCAGGTCGATCAGTCGGTCGGAAAAGGAAATTTCAATCTCCAGTTGCGGAAAACGGTCCATCAGCCCCCACAACGCAGGCGCCGCATAGTGGTGGCCGAATGCCAAAGGCAAGCTCGCCCGTAACCGCCCTCGTGGCTGCTGGCGACCACTTTCCAGCACGGATTCGGCGGCTTCCAGTTCCTCCAGCGCACGCAGGCAATGCTCGTAATAGGCCTGCCCGTCCTCGGTCAAACGCTGACGCCGGGTGGAGCGTTGCAACAGCGACGTCCCCAACCGCGCCTCCAGCCGCGCCAGGCCTTTGCCCACCGCCGAGCGCGTGAGGTTCAGCCGTTCGGCGGCCTCCGTCAGATTGCCGCTCTCGACGATCTGCAAAAACAGTTCAACACCATCAAAACGCGGAGTGGCCATGGTCGTTTGTCGCCCTATATTCCCTTATCACAGGAAGAAGTATCGCTAATAAAGAATCAGATTCCCGTGAAAATGACACCTTCCCCCATCGAAAGGAAGAGGCCATGTCATCCGACGCAGTTGTATCCGCCATCAACCCGCCGCGTACCGCCCGGGACGGCCTTGCACTCACCGCCGTGTGCCTGGTGGCGCTGATGTTCGGGCTGGAGATTTCCAGCGTGCCGGTCATCCTGCCCACCCTTGAGCAGCAACTGGGCACCGGCTTCCAGGACGCCCAATGGATCATGAACGCCTACACCCTGGCCTGCACCAGCGTGCTGATGGCCGCCGGCACATTGGCCGATCGTTTTGGCCGCCGACGCATGCTGGTGCTGTGCCTGTGGGTATTCGGGCTGGCTTCGCTGGCCTGCGGGCTGGCGAACGATGCGTCCACGCTGATCGCGGCGCGTTTTGTCCAGGGCGTGGGAGGCGGGGCGATGATGATCTGCCAGTTCGCGATCCTTTCGCACCAGTTCCGCGAGCCGGCGGCCCGGGCCCGGGCCTTTGCGGTGTGGGGCGTGATCGCCGGGGTGGGCCTGGGTTTCGGGCCGATGGTGGGGGCATTGATCCTGGCGGTGGCGGATTGGCGCTGGGTGTTCCTGGTGCATGTGCCGTTGACCTTGTTCACCCTGGTGTTGCTGCGCATCAGCGTGCAGGAATCCCGTGACCCGGCGGCCCATCGCCTCGATATAGCCGGCATGACCACCCTCACCCTGGCAGTGTTCGCCCTGGTTTATTTCATCACCCAGGGCACCGAGAGCGGCTTTGCCACCCCGGCCATGCTCGGCTGGGCCGGATTGTCAGTGGCCAGCCTGCTGTTGTTCGTGGTTGTCGAGCGGCGCAGCCCGCATCCGATGTTCGACTTCTCGGTGTTTCGCATCCCGCGCTTCAACGGCGCACTGATGGGCTCGATCGGCATGAACTTCAGCTTCTGGCCCTTCATGATCTACCTGCCGCTGTATTTCCAGGCCGGCCTGGGCTACGACACCATGCTCACCGGGCTCGCCCTGCTCGCCTATACCCTGCCCACGTTGGTGGTGCCGCCGCTGGCTGAACGCCTGGCCCTGCGCTATGGCGCCGAACGCATCATTCCATTGGGCCTGGGCCTGATGGGCGTGGGGTTTGTGACAATGGCGGCGATCAATCATAGCGGCCAGCCCAGTGTGGTATGGGTCCTGATCGCCTGTGGGATTGCCGGCAGCGGCTTGGCGTTTACCAACTCGCCCACCACCAACACCACTACCGGATCAGTTTCATCCGACCGCGCAGGGATGGCCTCGGGCATCGACTTCAGTGCACGTCTGATCACCCTGGCGCTGAATATCGCGTTGATGGGGTTGGTGTTGATACTCGGGATCGCTCATTACCTGGCTGGCATATTGCCTGGCACGGCACAGTTGGCCACCCTCAGTCAGGACATCGCCGCCGGCAGGCTGGACGTGTTGCCGCAGGGCCCACTGATCGCCCAGGCCGCGCTGCGCAACGGTGCGGGCTGGGCCATGTTGTATGCCGGCGTTGGAGCGTGCGCACTGGCGGCCTTGAGCGCCTGTTTTTTCCGGCGCAGCCCGCGCTGACCTTTTGCGCATAAAAAAACGGGCCTGCATCTGCAGGCCCGTTTTCAGTGGGGTTGAAAAAAGTATCAGCTATCAGCCGTTAAGCGCAGCCTGTTCGTTTTCCAGGAATTCCTCTTCTAGCTCGGCCTCGTCGGCCTTGGTATTGGGCAGGCTTTGACCCGCGGCGCGTGGTTTGCCGCGCAGTTTGCCGTACAGATGCTCCAGGGCATGCTCCAGCTTGGTCGCTGCGCCATCGATCGCCTGTTCCAGCGTATCGGCTTTATGGAGGACCGAAAGCGGTTGATGGCCTTTTGGCCGTGCTTCCAGTCGGCAACTCAGATCGTGTGGGCCGGGCTTGTCACCGTTCTCGTCCCGCAGGTAAACCTCGACGCGGGTCAGATCTTCTTCGTAACGTTCGAGCGTGCTCTCAATGGTGGTACGTACCCACTCCTCCAGTCGGATGCTGCTTTCAATATGGTTATCGCTATTGACTTGGATTTGCATAGTTTTCCCTTATTTCAGCTAGCTCGCCGAAGGCCATTCCTGCTTCACCGGATGGGTGAAAACCATGACCTCCTGATTACACAATTGAGCAGACAGAGGAACATTTCAACCCCTTTGCAAAGATAAATCCCACATTACAAATTAACCCTGACTACAACCAAAAACGCTGTTAGGGTGGGGAGTTGGTTACATCTTCTTACCGCCAACTTCCTTACAATTGCCCCTCTCCCAACGGGTGCAATCCGCGAAAAATCTCCGCTTCCTCCACCAGCCAGTCATGCACCGCCCGCACGCCCGGATGGCTCAACGCACCCGGCGCGTACAGCAGCACATAGCGTTTGTGGTTGGGAACGGCGAGGCCGAATGGCACGATCAAGGTGCCGCGTTCCAGTTCGTCATTGAGCAAGGTTCGCCGGGCAATCGCCACGCCCATGCCCGCAATCGCCGCCTCGATGGTCAGGTGGTTGCGGTTGAAGGTATGCCCGCGCCGTACGTCGGCGGCGTCATAGCCGATGGCGTTCAGGTAGAACTCCCACTCTGCGTACTCATAACTCCCACGCCAGGCAGTGATGTCGTGCAGCAGCGGGAAATGCACCAGGTCAGCGGGGCCATGCAGTGGCGGTCGCCCCCGCAGCAGGCTCGGTGCGCACACCGGGAAAATCTGCTCGTCCAGCAAGGCTGTGGACAACAAGCCGGGATAGCTGCCGTCGTTAAGGTCGATGGCCAGGTCGAAGTCGCCCTCGTGCAGGGCGACGCTGCTGTCTTCGGCAACCATGCGCAGCTGGATATCCGGGAAGCGCTGCTGCAAACGCGGCAAACGCGGGGTCAGCCATTTGCCGAGAAACGACGGGATCGAGCGCAGGCGCAAGGTGCCGCTGATCATCCCGGCGTCCAGCCGCTGCAACTCGGCATCGATGCTGCCATAGGCCTCGCCCACGGTGATCGCCAACCGCTGGCCCTCTGCGCTCAGCTCAACCCCGCGTGCGCGCCGATGGAACAGGCGAAAGCCCAGGCGCTCCTCCAACTGACGGATTTGCTGGCTGACCGCGCCCGGGGTGATGTGCAGTTCCTCGGCGCAACGGGTGAACGACAAATGCCGTGCCGCGCAGGAAAAAACGTGCAACCAGACGTAGGTCTGGCCATGAAGCGGGCGAGCCATAGGGTTTAGTCCTGCTAAAGGGTGTCTTAGGATAATTCGTTGGTCAGTGCAGATCCAGAGGCTCAGTATCGCGCCAATTCCGCTTGTCCTACAAAACATGGCAGCGATTCCTACTCCATTGCTTGTAAGGGTTTAGCATGGCTATCAGTGTTTTCGATCTATTCAAAGTGGGCATTGGTCCTTCCAGCTCCCATACCGTCGGCCCGATGCGGGCCGCGGCGACCTTCGTCCAAGCACTTATCGACCAGCAATTGCTCGACGAAACCCGTCGCGTAGAGGTGCGTTTGTACGGCTCGCTGTCCGCCACCGGTGTCGGCCACGCCACCGACCGCGCCTGTGTGATGGGCCTGATGGGCGAATGGCCAGACAGCATCGACCCCACCAGCATCGGCCCACGCATCCAGCAACTGCGCGAGTCCGGCCAATTGCTGCTCGGCGGCCGCACGTCGATTGCCTTCAACTGGCAACACGACCTCCTGCTGCTGGACGAAAGCCTGCCCTACCACCCCAACGCCATGTCCCTGCATGCCTACGGCGAAAACGGCCCGTTGAGCGAGCAAACGTACTACTCGGTGGGCGGCGGTTTCATCATCGAAGCGGCAGAAGCCGAGTCCGGTATCGCGCCTACCAGCGAAGTGCAATTGCCCTACGACTTTTCGAGCGCCGTCGAACTGCTGGCCTTGTGCAACAAGCACGGCCTGCGGGTTTCCGAGCTGATGATGGCCAACGAGCGGGCCTGGCGCAGCGATGCCGAGATCCGCAGCGGCCTGCTGCATATCTGGTCGGTGATGCGTGAATGCGTCGAACAAGGCCTGCGCCACGAAGGCATCCTGCCCGGCGGTCTGGATGTGCCACGGCGCGCGGCGAAACTGCACCGCAGCCTGCTGGAAATCGGCAAACCCAACGTCATCACCTCGACCTTGTCGGCCATGGAATGGGTCAACCTGTTCGCCCTCGCCGTCAACGAAGAAAACGCCGCCGGCGGGCGCATGGTGACGGCGCCGACCAATGGCGCGGCGGGAATCATCCCGGCGGTGCTGCACTACTACATGAAGTTCAACCCGGACGCGTCCGACGATGACGTGGTGAATTTCTTCCTGGCTGCCGCCGCCGTCGGCATCCTCTGCAAGAAAAACGCCTCGATCTCCGGCGCCGAAGTCGGCTGCCAGGGCGAAGTCGGTTCCGCCTGCGCCATGGCCGCTGCCGGCCTTGCGGACGTGCTCGGCGCATCTCCGGAGCAACTGGAAAACGCCGCCGAAATCGGCCTGGAACATAACCTGGGTTTGACCTGCGACCCGGTTGGCGGCCTGGTCCAGGTGCCGTGCATCGAGCGCAACGCCATCGCCGCGGTCAAGGCGATCAACGCCACGCAAATGGCCCTGCGCGGCGACGGCAAACACTTCATCTCCCTGGACCGGGTGATCCGCACCATGCGCGACACCGGCGCCGACATGCACGACAAATACAAAGAAACTTCACGGGGCGGCCTGGCCGTCAGCTGGGTGGAGTGCTGAGGAGCATTCCCTGATCGCCCCAACGTGAGCCCGCGCAAAAATAATAACGAGGCAATAACGATGACCGATGTACGTACACCTGCTGCCGAAAATCCCGCTGTAGACCTGACGCCGACCACCGTTACACAAGGCTGGAACAAACACGACACCACCTGGATGCTCGGCCTCTACGGCACCGCCATCGGTGCCGGCACCTTGTTCCTGCCGATCAACGCTGGCGTGGGCGGCTTCTGGCCGTTGATCGTGCTGGCTCTGCTGGCCTTCCCGATGACCTTCTTCGCCCACCGTGGGCTGACGCGCTTTGTGTTGTCGGGCAAATCCGGCGACATCACCGAAGTGGTGGAAGAACACTTCGGCATCGGCGCCGGCAAGCTGATCACCCTGCTGTACTTCTTCGCGATCTTCCCGATTTTGCTGGTGTACAGCGTGGCGCTGACCAACACCCTGACCAGCTTTATGGAACACCAACTGCACCTGGCTGCACCGCCCCGGGCAATCCTGTCGCTGGTGCTGATCCTCGGCCTGATGGCCATTGTGCGCTGCGGCCAGGGCGTGATCGTCAAGGCCATGAGCGTGCTGGTGTACCCCTTCGTCGCCGCCCTGCTGCTATTGGCGGTGAGCCTGATCCCCAACTGGAACGGTGCATTCTTCGCCTCCGCCAGCGAAGGCATGCCCCTGCCGGCCTTCTTCAAGACCTTGTGGCTGGCGATCCCGGTGATGGTGTTTTCCTTCAACCACTCGCCGATCATCTCCGCCTTCGCCGTCGACCAGAAACGTGTGTACGGCCCGCAAGCCGAGCGCAAAAGCAGCGGCATCCTGGCCATGGCCCACAGCATGATGGTGCTGACGGTGATGTTCTTCTGCTTCAGTTGCGTGCTGGCCCTGTCGCCGGCTGACCTCGCCGCCGCGAAGGCGCAGAACATCTCGATCCTGTCGTACCTGGCCAACCACTTCCAGACCCCGGTCATCGCCTACGCCGCGCCGTTGATCGCGCTGGTGGCAATCACCAAATCCTTCCTGGGCCACTACATCGGCGCGAGCGAAGGTTTCCAGGGCCTGATCGTCAAATCCCTGCGCGGACGTAACCGTTCGATGTCCGCCAAGTGGCTGGAGCGCTGCACCGCGCTGTTCATGGTGCTGACCTGCTGGGCCGTGGCCACCTTCAACCCGAGCATCCTCGGCATGATCGAAACCATGGGCGGGCCGATCATCGCCTGCCTGTTGTTCCTGATGCCGATGTACGCCATCCGCCGAGTGCCATCCCTGCGCCAGTACTCGGGCCAGGCGTCCAACGTGTTTGTGGTGTTGATCGGCTTGATTGCGCTGTCTGCGATCGTTTTTTCGGTCATGCCCTGAAACGGATCACCGAACTCAAAAACACCACCCACCCACTGTGGGAGCGGGCTTGCTCGCGAAAGCGGTCGTTCAGCTGAGCAATCATTGGCTGACACACCGCATTCGCGAGCAAGCCCGCTCCCACAGGGGAAATTTGATGGCAGGCAGATTGCTGTACGGCACGCCCCTTGCTGTACAGCTACTGAGGAAAACGGACCTTGTGAAAACCTCAGCGAGCGAATGGCCGGTGGTCAGGAAACGCGAACTAATCCCGACACCGGTCGTCAATGACTGCATGTTCTTATCAGGCGGTAACGCACCATGGACAACCCTTTTCAGATCATCACCGACACCTTCGCCCCGAAATACCGGGTCAATTTAAGCATCCAGCGGCTGGACGGCAGCATCATGCTGACCCTGTCCGATGAAGACGGCGTCGTGGCCAAACGCATGATCAGCGCCGAACAACGCAACGACCCCCAGCGCCTGAAACGGCTGGTGCAGAGTGTGCAATTCGGGATTGCGATCGAGCAGGGGCACAGCGCGATGGAGATATTGGCGGTGATGACCGATGGGGACAGCCACCAGGTACTGCAGCGGCCGCCGGTCAGCAGGCCGCCGCTCAACGCAGGGTTCTAGAGCTCGCCCTTCTCTGTTTCAAGGCTCGCTTCGCCCTTGCGGCGCGGGCCTTCGACCTTCACCGACGGAAATGCCGACGACGCATACCGCACCACCAGAATCGCGAACGCCAGCAGCAGAATCCCACCGCACAGGTAGATGATGCCGATGTCGGGCGGGTTGTGGTGGGACACGTTGGAAATCAGCAGACGGGTCAGCGCCGTGATCGCCACGTAGATCAGGAAGCGCACCGGCATGTGGTTGGTCTTGAAATAAATCCCGACCATCGCCCCCAGTTCCAGGTAGATGAACAGCAGCAAGATGTCATCGATCTTGATGTGCCCCGTCTCCAGCATCCCCAGAAATTCCATCACCGCGGCATAGGCGGTCACCGCACCAATGGCGAACAGTGCCAGGTAGTGGAAGGTCTCGACGAACAGATTTCCCAAGGACTCGGCCAGTTGGTGCACGGTCTTGCGCAGGTTTTCAGCCCAGTTGATTTTCACGATGATGCTTCCTTAGGTCGGCTCGACCGGATAATGCGGGTTGGACGTGACGGTTTCTCTGCATGCAGAAAAAAGGCCAGGGAACAGGGAGTGAGATGGTGGCGGGGTGATATGAGGCACTTATCTTGCTGCTTGATGATCGTTCCCACGCTCCGCGTGGGAATGCCGCCCCGGACGCTCCGCGTCCAATGCCCCACGGTTTCGGATAGAGGTGACGCGGAGCGTCACGGTATGCATTCCCACGCAGAGCGTGGGAACGATCCAGGTGACCGGGTGATTCAGGTCAGGTCGGGGCGACTTGGTCCAACGCCTGATCAACCAACAAACCACTCATTTCCAGCAGTTGATGGATCGCCAGAAGCAAACTTCGCTGTGGTCCTTCAAGCTCAAAAGCCAGGCTACTGGCCATTTCACGGGCACTGTTCAAGGTTTCGCTGGCGTTGGCGAGTAATGTTTCAGTGTCAGTATTTGGGGTCACAGCGAAAAGCGCGGTAGGCGGCTTTATAGGCGATTCAGAAAAACAGGCAGTCATTTTTACCATGGTGCATTCCTTGGATTTACAAGATGTTTGCTCCTTAAATTCGAGCCGCCAAACTCGTGTACCGCATAAGCGAAGCCCGGAGAAGGTAAGCCACTGAATGACGCTCCTGCAACCCCACCAACCTGTGAGAAGTTTCCGATAGGGCAAACCAGCATTTGCCAGCTACATTGAAAAGCCACTACCCAAAGCCCATGGATTGGCTTATGCTTTTAGCTGTATATAAATACAGTAGTCGCGAGAACGCTTGGCGACATTCGAACCAAGGGCAACTCCCTTCAATACTGCACCGATGACGAGGCCGAAAAATGGCTGTTGAAACCCTGTATCGCAGTACCCGTGACCTGGAGACTACATTCGTGGATCGCAAACTTGCCGACGCACACGACCAGATGCTTGAACTGGCAGAGTCCCTGATGGAAGTGCTGTTGAAAAACGTCGAAGGCTTGAGCGAGAAGCAGGCAGAAGATGCCGGTATTTTCATGGCCAAGAACCGCGCGGCGTTTGCGGCGGCGTTCAAGAACAATGCGAGTGCATTGGCGGAGATTGGGCAGCCAGCGGCTGAGTGATGCATTGCCAGTAGTGGCGAAAGGGCTTGCTGTGGCAGAGGGCGCTTGCTGTGGCGAGGGAGCTTGCTCCCGCTGGAGTGCGCAGCGCTCCCAAGCTTTTGGGTCTGCTGCGCAGCCCAGCGGGAGCAAGCTCCCTCGCCACAGCAAGCTCCCTCGCCACAACAAGCTCCCTCGCCACAGGTTATGCGTTGATGCCTTTCACATGTGTCATGCCTGCCACAAGGTCTTGCCGAAGAACGTCAACGTGCGGTCCCACGCCAGTTGCGACCAGGCGGCATCGTATTGCGTGTCTGCAATCCGACCATCACCAATCGCCGTCTCGTTGGCAAACGCATGGCGCGCCAGGTAGCGATGGAAAGTCGCGTCCACACCCGCAGCATGCAGTTTTGACTCCAGCTCCGCCACGGTGTCGATATTGAAGAAGGCATCCTGCGTGCCCCAATGCCCGATCAGCGGCGCCTTGATCTTCGAAGCATCCAGATACTCCAGCGGCGGGAAGCCGTACCACACCACGCCCGCAGCGACTTCCGGAATCGCGTTCAACGCCAGCAACGTCAACGCCCCGCCCATGCAGTAACCGGTCACACCGACTTTTTTCGAATCCGCCTGCAAGTACTGCACAGCACCCTTGATGTCCTGGGAAACCGCGTCACCAAAATCCAGCCCATCCATCAGGTGGTGAGCCTCTTCCTCTTCCACGGTCGACGCGCCGCGATAAAGGTCCGGCACCAACACGCGGTAACCGCATTCGGCCAGTCGATTGGCCACGCCCTTGATCTGATCGTTTACGCCCCACCATTCCTGGATCACCACGATCGCCGGCGCGCCTTCGAGTACCGCCGGGCTGGCCAGGTAGCCGTTGACGTCAGCGCCATCCGGGCGTTTGAAGGTGATCATGCGCCCGCTGGAGCGCCCTGCTGTTTGTTTGGACATGCCAACCTCGTTCTGATGGGTTTGAAAAAGTAAGCCTGCAACAGAGATATCTGTATTTGCACGTGTCCGCCACTGCGGGTGTATCAGAGTGTGTATGGATGCCCCTGAGATACACACGTACCGGCAATCGCGGCAGCGCGACACACGACAGATACACATCGGCGCTTAAGTGATGAAGCCTGTTCAACATTCAATCACTCAGGGCCCGGAAAATAAAATGAATAACCTCCCATCTGTCGACCGTCTCACCGTCACCTCCTACACCAATGGGCTGCTCGGCCCCAGCCAGAAAATGCTCGGCCCGCTGGCCGACGGTGGCACCTTGATCACCGGCACCCCGCCCGGTTGCTGGGGCCCGATGATCACGCCGGCCTTTGAGGGTGGCCATGAAGTGACCCAGCCCGTGTTCATCGCCGGCGCCGAAATCGGCGACGCGGTGGCGCTGAAGATCAAGCGCATGCGCGTCACCTCCCTGGCCACGTCCTCGGGGGTCATGAGTTTTGTCGAAGGTCGCTACCATGGCGACCCGTTCGTCGCGAAGTTCTGCTCCAACTGCGGGCAAGAGCATCCCGCCAGCCACGTCGAAGGCATTGGCGATGACGCCATTCGTTGCGATGCCTGTGGCGCCGAGGTCAGTGCGTTTCGTTTCAGCAATGGTTACGTGATCGTTCTGGATGCCGAGCATCAGGTGAGCCTGACGGTCAACCAGGCCGTGGCGGATCGCCTGGCCGGCAAGGCATCGGACATGTCGGCGCTGCCCGAATTGTCTGCCCAGCACTCGATCCTGTCCCTGGCCCGCGCCGATATCCCGGGCCTGGCCGCGCATATGCGCCCATTCCTGGGCAACATCGGCACCACGCCTTCACGGGATCTGCCGGATTCCCACAACTGCGGCGACTTCGGCCAGTACCTGGTGGGCGCGCCCCATCGCTACAGCATGACCCACGATGAACTGCACGCCGCGAAAACCGATGGCCACATGGACACCAATTCCGTGCGCGAAGGCTGCATCCTGATCTGCCCGGTGAAGGTCCCCGGCGCCGGGGTATACATGGGCGATATGCATGCTCAACAGGGCAATGGCGAAATTGCCGGGCATGCCACCGATGTGTCGGGGGAAACCGAACTGACGGTGCAGGTGATCAAGGGCCTGAGCCTGGACGGGCCGATCCTGCTGCAAAACCTCGATGACCTGCCGCCCATGGCGCGCCCGATGACCGCGGAGCAACGCCTGCGGGTGAAGGCACTGGGGGAGCGCTGGGGCCAGGTGGAGATCGAGGAGAACGCGCCCATCACCTTCATCGGCAGTGGGACCAATCTCAACGTCGCGACAGACAACGGACTGGAACGCGCAGCCGCCGTGACCGGGCTGCCGCTCGACGAAGTGCGCAACCGCGCGACCATCAACGGCTCGATTGAAATCAGCCGCCTGCCGGGAACCGTGCGGGTCACGATTCTGTGCCCGATGCACATCCTTGATCGTATGGGCGTGGGCCAACTGACCCGGGAGAAATATCAGCTTTGACCCGCCTCAGCGGTACAGCAAGCGCTCCGCCAGCTCATCCGCTACCCGCGCGGGTGAGCGTTTTTCAGCCTGGGCATGGGCGAAGATCTCGGTCAGGCGTGTGCCGATGTTCGACAGGTGCGCGGTGATGGTTTCCAGCTCCGCGCCGCCGTGCTTGAGGGCCACGTAGATCAGCCCACCGGAGTTGATCACGTAGTCCGGCGCGTAAAGAATCCCACGCCCTTCCAGTTGATCGGCCACTTGCAGGTTGGTCAGCTGCGCACTAGCGGAGCCGGCCACCGCTGCGCATCGCAACTGCGCGACCGTGTAGCGGTTGAACACCGCGCCCACACCACAGGGCGCAAGGATATCGCATGGGGTGCTGAGCAAGGCTTCGTTGGCAATCGGGTGCGCACCCAGTTGTTCCATCGCCAGTTGCACCTTGCCGTGGTCGATGTCGCTCACCAGCAATTCAGCCCCGGCGGCGTGCAGTTGCTCGGCCAGGGCATAACCGACGTTGCCCAGGCCCTGGATCGCCACGCGCAGACCTTCCAGATTATCGCTGCCCAGGCGAGCCATCGCGGTGGTGCGGATGCCGGCGAACACGCCCATCGCCGCGTGGGGCGAGGGATCGCCGGCCGCCGTGGTGCTGGTGACATAGCGGGTCTGCTGGGCGATGCAATCCATGTCGGCCACCGAGGTGCCGCTGTCGATGGCGGTGATGTAGCGGCCATCCAACTGCTCGATGCAGCGGCCGAAGGCTTCAAACAATGCCGCGCGGCTTTCCACATGGGCGGGGCGGATGATCACCGCGTTGCCGCCACCCACCGGCAAACCGGCCAGCGCGGCCTTGTAGCTCATGCCCTGCGCCAGGCGCGCGGCATCCGCCACGGCACTTTCATCGTCGGGGTAAGAGAGGTAGCGGCAGCCTCCAAGGGCGGGACCCAGGCGGCTGTTGTGGATGGCAATGACCGCCCTCAACCCGGTGGCCGGGTCAACGCTCAGGTGCAGCGATTCAAGGCGGGTGCTGTGCATGAGCGCAAACATCGTCAAGCTCCCGAATCACTTCTGGTAGGCGCCAAGTATAGGACCGCCAGCGAAACCCTGCTGAAGCGCGCAGGAATAAGACCACCGGTTTTAAAGGGTTTGCGACATAAACAGGTAGGACCTGTCTTAAGGCACTGGACGAAAGTTCACAGCAAGGCTAAAACGAGACATCCGCAGGAGAACCCAATGAAGCCCCGCGACGCCTTTTTTGCCTGCCTGGAACGGTCACCGCCCGCGCTGTTTGAAGCCGCTCTGTGGATGGCGGCCGAGCACGACCCGGCGGTGGACCCGTTGGCCATCCTGCAGGACTTCAAGGTACTGCAGCAGTTGGTCAGCCTCAGCATGCCGATGCTGCCGGCGGATGAACTCGGACAACCGTTGCTGCGGCGCATGAACGACCTGGGGTTCGCCCAGGATGACCACACCCCGCTGCGCCCCGCCGCCGCGCTGCTGGACAAGGTGTTGAAGCGTAAACGCGGGCAGCCGCTGGCTCTCGGGCTGATTGCCCTGGAGCTGGCGCGGCGCCTGGACATTCCGCTGGTGGGCGTCAACTTCCCGGGGCACTTCCTGTTGCGCGTGCCGGGCGCCGATCACCTGCTCGACCCCTGCGGCGGCCGACGCCTGTACCCCAACGATTGCCGCGACCTGCTGACCCGCCAGTACGGGCCCAATCTCAAGTTGCAGGCCGACCACCTGCACACCGCCGAGCCGCGATCGATCCTGCAACGGCTGTCGCGTAATCTGCGCCAGTTGCACCTGTCCAACGACGACCACCTGGCCGCTCTGGTGGATGCCGAACGCGTGCTGGAGCTGGGCAATGCCAGCGCCGCCGATTACCTGGCCCGGGCCAGTTTGTATCAGCGCCTGGATTGCCCGAACGCCGAGCGTTTTGACCTGGAACACGCATTGATGCTCAGCGAAGACCCGATCCAGCGTCTACGCCTGACCGAACGGCTGGGGCATTTGCCGCCGAACTCTGTGGTGCATTGACTGGCGAGCGCACCTGGATAATCAACAACGCCGCTATCACCGCCGGAATCGCGCAGAAGAAGAAAATCTGCTGCACCGGTATGTGCATCGCCAGCAGCAGGCTGCCGAACAGCGGCCCCAGGATCGACCCGAACCGCCCGACACCCAGTGCCCAGCCTGTACCGGTGGCCCGCACGTGAGCCGGGTAGAAGTTACTGGCGAACGCGTTCAGGGTCAGTTGACCGCCGATGATGCAGAAGCCCGCAGCAAACACGCAGGCCACCAGATAGCGCGGATTGTCGTGATTCAGCCCCAGCAGGATGGTGCACACCGCAGCCGCTGCCAGCACGCCGGACAGTAGGCGCACTTTGCTTTTGAGCCGGTCGGCAAACCAGGCCATGCCGATGGCGCCCAAGGTCCCGGCGAACAGGAACATCGAGGTCACCAGATTGGCCTCATTCAGGCTCAAACCGCTTTCCAGCAACAGCGAAGGCAGCCAGCTGATCATGAAATACAGCAGGATCAGGCTGACAAAAAACGTCGCCCACAGCAGTAATGTCGGGCGCGCGTAGCCATGGCGGAACAGCTCCACCACCGTCAGTTTGCTGCCTTGCTCCTGGCGGTTTTCTGCCTCGCTCGCTGGCGGTGGTTGCCAGCCGGGCAGCATGCGCGCGGTGACTTTTTGCAGGCGCGCATAGGGCGGTGCATCACGCAGCAGGCGCGGCAGGGATTCGGGCAACATCCAGGCAAGAAACGGAAACAACAGCAATGGCGTCACACCACCGGCGAGGAACACCGCCTGCCAGCCGAAGCTGTCGATAAACCCGGCCGCGACAAAACCACCGGCCGCACCGCCGAAAGAGAAGCCACAGGCGGCGAGCGTCACCATCAATGTTCGCAGGCGGGGTGGTGAGTATTCCGACATGAGGGCCATGGCGCTGGGCATTGCACCGCCCATGCCGATGCCGCAGATAAAGCGGGCGGCCATCAAGGTATTGAGAGAGTTGGCGAACACCATCAGCACCGTGAGGCTGGCGTAGATCAACACACAGCACAGCAGGATGCGCCGCACCCCGAAGCGATCCGCCAGCGGCGTGACGGCCAGGGAGCCCAGCGTCAGCCCCAGCAGGTTGGCGCTGAACACCGGGCCGAACGCGGCTTTTTCCAGGCCCCAGTCCTTGGCCAGCGCCGGTACTACGTAGCCCAGGACCTGGGCGTCGTAGCCATCGGTGACCAGCAACAGTGCCAGCAACAGGAGAATCAACCACTGATAGCGCGACACCGGACGGGCGTCGAGTGCCGCACGAAAGCTGGCAATCTGATTGTGCATCGCAAGGGACCTGTATTGTTTTTATAGTGGTGTAGATCGTTCCCACGCTCCGCGTGGGAATGAATCAGGTGACGCTCCGCGTCACGGACGCAGAGCGTCCAGGGCGGCATTCCCACGCAGAGCGTGGGAACGATCAGACTGGTGGGGTATCCGGTTGGTTGGCGGGATGAGCCGCCATGAACGCCGGATGCTGCGCCGCCAACCCCGCCACCCGCTGAATGCGCGGGTACGCCATCAGCGACACCTTGAACCGCTCGGCCGCATACAACTGTGGAATCAAGAACGTATCCGCCATCCCCGGCTGCTCGCCAAAGCAATAACCCTGATCACCAATCAACTGCTCCACCGCCGCCAGGCCCTGGCTGATCCAGTGCCCGATCCACTCCAGCACCTGCGCTTCATCGTGCCCCCATTGCTTGAGCAGATTCTGGGTACTGGAGTTGTGCAGCGGATGAATGTCGCAACCGATGATCGACGCCACCGCGCGCTCATGGGCGCGGGTTGCCAGATCCGTGGAGAGCAACGGCACCTGTGGATAACGTTCCTCCAGGTACTCGATGATCGCCGGCGACTGAATCAACACATCACCCTCATCGGTGCGCAAGGCCGGCACGCGACCTTGCGGGTTGATCGCCAGGTACTCCGGCTGATGGTTGGCGCCGCCCTTGGGCACCAGCAGGTTGACCGGCACGGCGGTGAAGTCCAGGCCCTTGAGGGCCAGCGCGATCCGCACCCGGTAGGACGAAGTGGAGCGGTAGTAGGTATAGAGTTCCATGGCCCTGCCCTCTCAGCGTGCCGCGACCACGGTACCCCGGCATTCGCCGAAGCCGATGGAGGCAAACCCGTCGCGGGTGCAGCGGGCACGCAGGATGATTTCGTCGCCGTCTTCGAGGAACTTACGCACTTCGCCGGAGGCCAGTTCGATCGGCTTTTTACCGCCCTCGGTGATTTCCAGCAGGCTGCCGAATTGTCCGGCTTCAGGCCCCGACAAGGTGCCCGAACCGAACAGGTCACCCGCCTGCAACTGGCAGCCATTGACGCTGTGGTGCGCAACCATCTGCGCGACGGTCCAGTACATGTGTTGGGTGTTGCTCAGGGTCAGGCGATGGGCCGGCAGGTTCTGCTCGCGCATCGAGGCGGTGGTCAGCAGCACTTCCAGTTCGATATCAAAACCACCGGCCGCCTGGTCGCGCTTGTCCAGCAGGTATGGCAGCGGTTGTGGGTCGCCTTCAGGGCGCGCCGGTTGTGCCTTGCGGAACGGTTCCAGGGCTTCAGCCGTCACCACCCATGGCGAAATGCTGGTGATGAAACTCTTCGACAGGAACGGGCCCAGCGGCTGGTATTCCCAGGCCTGGATATCCCGCGCCGACCAGTCGTTGAGCAGGCAGAAACCGGCGATGTGATCAGCCGCGTCGCCGATGGCAATCGAGTCGCCCATGGCATTGCCCTGGCCGATCCAGATGCCCAGTTCCAGCTCGTAGTCCAGGCGTGCGCAGGGGCCGAAGGTCGGCTCGGTCTGGCCGGCTGGCAGGGTCTGGCCTTTCGGGCGGCGGACCTCGGTGCCCGACGGGCGAATCGTCGACGCGCGGCCGTGGTAGCCGATCGGCACATACTTGTAGTTGGGCAGCAGCGGGTTGTCCGGGCGGAACAGCTTGCCGACGTTTTGCGCGTGCTCGATGCCCACGTAGAAGTCGGTGTAGTCGTTGATCCTGGCCGGCAGGTGCATCTGGCAATCGGCAGCCGGGTGCAGCGCAGCTTGCAGTTTGCCTTGCTGGTCGCTGCCTTCGGCCAACAGTTCCAGCAGGCGTTCACGCAAGGCCACGCGCGGGCCACGGCCGAGTTCGAAAAACGCGTTCAATTGGCCGCCAGCGGTGGCTTCAACGGCCCGGCGGGCTTCGCCTTCAAAGCATTCCAACGCGGCGTGCAGATCAAGAATCTGCTCGCCAATCGCCACGCCACTGCGCGGTGCCGAGCCATTAAGGCTGAACACCCCCAACGGCAGGTTTTGCAGCGGGAAATCCCGGTGACCGTTGGCGGAAACCACCCAACTGCGGGTGAGATTAGGCTGAGTCATGGGTTATCTCCGATTCGGGTTGAAGGTTGCAGGGAGCGAGGCCCAGCAAGCGTCGTAGGAAGGTTGCAGTTGCGGGCATTCCAGCGCGAACTGTGTAGGACGCAGCACCTGGCTAGTCTCGAACATGAACGCCATGGTGTTATCAATCTTGTGGGGCTCAAGCGTCGCGTTGATGGCTTTGGTGCAGGTCTCGCCATCCGGGCCGTGGGCGCTCATGCAGCTGTGCAACGACGCGCCGCCGGGCACGAAGCCTTCAGCCTTGGCGTCGTAGGCACCCTGGATCAGGCCCATGTATTCGTTCATCAGGTTGCGGTGGAACCACGGTGGCCGGAAGGTGTTTTCGGCGACCATCCAGCGGGGCGGGAAGATCACGAAGTCGAGGTTGGCCAGGCCGTGCACGCTGGTGGGCGAGGTCAATACGGTGAAGATCGACGGGTCCGGGTGATCGAAGCTCACGGTGCCGATGGTGTTGAAACGACGCAGGTCGTATTTGTACGGCACGTTGTTGCCGTGCCACGCCACCACGTTCAGCGGCGAATGGTCGAGCTGGCAGCCCCACAGTTCACCGAGGAATTTCTGCACCAGCGTGGTCGGTTGCTTGAGGTCTTCGTAATGGGCGACCGGCGTGAGGAAATCCCGTGGGTTGGCCAGGCCGTTGCTGCCGATAGGACCAAGGTCCGGCAGGCGCAGTGGCGCGCCATGGTTCTCGGCGACGTAACCGCGGGCCAGGGCATCCAGCAGTTCGACGCGGAATTTCAGGCCCCGGGGCAGCACGACGATTTCCAGTGGCTCGACTTCCAGCACACCCAGTTCGGTCGCAATGCGCAGGCGGCCCTGCTCGGGAACGATCAACAGTTCGCCGTCCGCGTTGAAGAACACGCGGTCCATCGAACGGTTGGCGCGGTAGTTGTAGATGCTGATGCCCGAGGGTTTTTCCGATCCGGAATTGGCGACCATGCCTACAAGGCCATCGATGAAATCTGTCGGCTCACCCGGAATATCCAGCGGGTTCCAGCGCAGGCGGTTGGGCGTCACAGCGCCCAGCGGTCCACCGGCCAATTGCCGTTCCAGCTTGACGAACGCCGGGTGATTGGCCGACGGCTGGATGCGGTACAACCAGGTGCGCCGGGCTTCGCTGCGGGCCATGGTGAAGGCGGTGCCGGAAAAGAGTTCGGTGTACAGCCCGTAGGGCGCTTTCTGCGGGGCGTTCTGGCCGACGGGCAATGCACCGGGCAAGGCTTCAGTGGCAAATTCATTGCCAAAACCCGATTGGTATTCGAGGGTCATGGATCGTCCTCTGAGCGGAAGTTGTTTTTATCGTAATCCAGTTACGCATAACGTAATTTGATACCTGTTGACCGTCAAGCTATAAAGACGCCCATTCGTCTTTCGGATTCATGCCTTCCATGGAAAAGCCGCCCGCCCCCCGCGACACCGGTAAACAGAAAGTCCGCTCGGCTGAAGTGGGCACCGACATCCTCAAGGCCCTGGCTGAACTGTCGCCGGCCACCTCGTTGTCGCGCCTGGCCGAGCACGTGCAAATGCCGGCGAGCAAGGTCCACCGCTATTTGCAGGCGCTGATTGCCTCGGGTTTTGCCGAACAGAACACCGCCACCAACCATTACGGCCTGGGCCGCGAAGCCTTGCGCGTGGGGCTGGCCGCGCTGGGCAGCATGGACGTGCTGAAAGTCGCCGCCCTGCCCCTGGCGGAACTGCGGGATGAGTTGAATGAAACCTGCTTCCTGGCCGTCTGGGGTAACCAGGGCGCGACCGTGGTGCACATCGAGCCGGCGGTGCGCGCGGTGACGGTGGTCACGCAATTGGGCTCGGTGTTGCCGTTGCTCAGTTCGTCCACCGGGCTGGTGTTCAGTGCGTTCCTGCCGTCGCGGGAAACCGTGGAGTTGCGCGAGCGGGAGATTCAGGCGGGCGTTGCCCATGCGTTGGCGGATGACCAGGAATACGCGACCACCTGTGAGCAGATCCGCCAGCGCGGCTTGCACTTTGTGCATGGCTTGCTGATGCCGGGTGTGGACGCGTTGTCGGCGCCGGTGTTCAACGCGGTCGGGCAAGTGGCGGCGGTGTTGACCGTGGTGGGGCCGACGTCGCTGTTCCATGCCGATGAAGACGGCCCGGCGGCGAAGCGTTTGCTGGCGGCGACCCAGGCGGTGAGTTGGCGCATGGGTTATCAGCCGTAACGCTCAGTATCAGGCACCCAACAGAACAAAATGTGGGAGCGGGCTTGCTCGCGAATGCAGTCTGTCAGTTAAAGCATCAGTGACTGATACACCGCATTCGCGAGCAAGCCCGCTCCCACATTTGATCGTCATTGTTTGACGAATAGTGCATGGCTTCAAGCCATCAAGCCCAGCGTCTTGGCCTTGGCCACTGCCTGGGTGCGCCGCTCCACCCCCAATTTGCTGTGAATCCTCCGCGCATGGGTTTTTACCGTGTGCAGCGAGATAAACAATTGGCTGGCAATTTCCAGATTGGAATTGCCCTGGGCAATCAGTTGCAGCACCTCAAGCTCGCGCTGGCTCAGGGGATTTTCCCCCGCCGCCGCCGGGCATTCCTGCGGCTCCAGCCCCAACGCACTCAACAACCCCGGTTGCCTGAGGCGCAGCTCGCGAATCGCCTGCTGTACCTGGCAACGCCCCGCCAGTTCCAATCCGGCTTCCAGCGAGCGCACGGCCAACGGGCGATCGCCGACTTGCCAGGCCACTTCCCCCAGCACCAAGTGCAACTCCGCTTCCAGGCACAGCATGCCCCGCTGACGGGCGGCCTCCAGTAACGCACTCAGGCGGGCGACAGGCTCTTCGGCGCGATGCAATTTCACTTCGGCCAGCACCTGCAAATATTCAAGCCTGGGGATCAACTCCAGGGTGGCCGGCGGTGCTTGTTTCGCCTTGGGGCCACGGTAGTGCCGCAGCACCCGGGTCACCGCCTCCAGGGTCAGTTCGGCACGGCCCTGTTGCAGCCAGAAATGCCCGCTGAGCAACAGCAATACGGCGCGATAGACGGTGTCGGGCACCTGGCGTTGCTGCATCAGGCGTTCAGCGTCGCGCAACTGGATAAACGCCTGGGCGTAATCGCCCTTGTTGGCGGCCAATAGCGCCAGTCCCAGGTAGCCGTAGAGCACGCGTTTGTCCTGGCTGTGCAGGCACATGCCCAGGCCGGATTCGAAGCATTCGGCGGCCACGGCGTCGTGGCCCTGGCGCAGCGCCAGGTGCCCACGTCGCAAGCAAATCCGCCCCATCAACGGCCCGGCTTTAAGCCGCTGTTGCACCAGCATGCGCTGCACATTTTCCAGCAGGCTTTGGGCCCGATACGGCGCGCCGCGCTGCTCCAGCAACTGCGCATGATCGAGCTCCAACAATGCCTCCAACAGCAGTGAGCCGTGGGAGCGCGCCAGGCACAACGCCTCGCGGTTCAGCGCCTGGGCCACGTCCAGCTCGCCACGCAGCAAGGCTTGCTGGGTCAGGCCCGACAGGCACATCAGGCGCGACGTCCAGGCGCTCTCGGGCAAGTCTTGCAGGGCTTCGAGAAAATGTTCCCGGGCCCGTGCGGCTTCGCCGCCCAGATGCAACAGCCAGCCCCATTGCGCCTGCCAGCGGGCCAGCAGATAACGCTGCAGGTGCGCGGTCGGTTGCGGAGTGAAACGCGCCAGTTGGTCAATGCACAACGCCGCCTGGTCGAAACGCCCGGCAAACAGCAACGCCGCCGTTACCAAGCCCACCAGTTGCGCCGAGCCCAGCATCAATTCATCACCATGCTGCTCATGCAGGCGCAACAACAGCACCGCGTTTTGCTGGCGGAACAGGTCTTCAAAACTGAAATGCTGCAACAGGCTTACGGCCACTTCGTACTCTTCGGCCTGCAACGCTTGCTCAAACGCTGCTTGCCAGTCCTCGGCGGCGGTAAACCATTGGCACGCGCGCCGGTGCCAGGAGCGCCTGGCTGGCCAGGGTTCGGCGCGCATCAGTTGGGCCAGTGGCGGGAAGACTTGCAGCCAGTCGGTGGACTCCTCCCAGGGCTCGATAAAGGCGCCCAGCGTCTGCAAGTCTCGCAGGTAGTCGCCACCATCACCAAAGCCGAACAGGTGGTCACACAAGCTCGGGTTGAAGCGTGGCAGGTGCGCGAGCACGCGCCAGGCCTCGGCCAATTCCGGCGCCAGGCCCGTGAACAACTCGTGTTGCAGGTAGTCGAGCAAGGTTTTGTCCGGGTGCCCGTCGCCTTCAAGCAATCCGATACGCACTCCGGCACACCAGCCGGCGCTGAACTGCAACACCTTGTCGGCGCTGGGCCCGGCCAAGTGCTGGATTTCGCTGGGGTCAAACGCCAACTCGGCAGCGCTGCATTCCCACAGTTCATCATCAAGCAACAGCCGGGGCCAGTTGCAGGCCGGCCGCCGCCGCGCGCCGATCCACCAGGTCAAGGCCGGGCTGCTGGCGGCCAGAATGCGGTCAAGCAACCCATCCAGTTCAGGCGCCGGCACGCGGCAGAAGTCATCGAGAAACAACCAGGCCGGCGCTTGCCAGCGGTTCAGGGCCAGCAGCAAGGTGGGCTCATCAACAAAGTCGAGGCCAAGGCTTTGCGCCAGGCGCTGACACAAATCCGAGGCCACGCCATTCAGCGGCAACCAGTACACCTGGCACTGCGAAGGCGCCTGCAACGCGCACTCGGCGAGCAATGCACTCTTGCCACTGCCGGCCGGGGCGCAGAGCAACTTCACCCGCGCGGTGGCGTTGAGCAGCGGCACGGCCAGGCGCGGGCGCAACAGATGATGGGGAGACAAGCGTGGCATGAATCCAGGACGATCCAGACAACGGGTCATGGCGGTCATTACTGCGTCCCTGTTTTTTATTATTAGGCGGCGTGCGCCCTACCCTAGTCCTGTGGCTGGCGGTTGTTGAGGAGTATTCAGCAGGCTGATTGGCGGGCATAAAAAAGCCGGGAGCCAAAAGGCCACCCGGCATCAGATTCAGCGTTGAAATGCGTTCCAGTGTGGGAGCTGGCTTGCCTGCGATGGCGGTGTGTCAGGCCAGGTATCTGTTACTGATGCACCGCTATCGCAGGCAAGCCAGCTCCCACAGTTTGACCGTATTTCAATCAGGTTTTAGCGCACGCCTTCCGAGCGCAATGCTGCCGGCGTGTAGTCGGCCGCCTTGGCCGCAAAGCCGAACACAAAGCTGCTCTTCTCTTCGTTCTTCATGCCCAGGGCGATGTAGCGCCCGGCGATGATGTCGTACAGGGTTTCGACGGTGTAGGCCGGCACCTGGTGGTCGTAGTAGAACTGCGCGTGACCTTCAGCAACACGCCACAGCTGGCCGCGGCCGTCGTAGTGGTCCACCAGCGCCACCTGCCAGCTGTCTTCGTCGATGTACATGTGGCGCTTGGCGTAGATGTGCCGTTCGCTCGGCTTGACCGTGCCGATCACTTCCCAGACCCGGTGCAGCTCGTAGCGGGTCAGGTCCTGGTTGATGTGGCCGGCCTTGATGATGTCGTCGTACTTGAGGGTCGGCGAGTCGAGCTTGTAGCTGTTGTAGGGAATGTACATCTCCTTCTTGCCCACCAGCTTCCAGTCGTAGCGGTCCGGGGCGCCGGAGAACATGTCGAAGTTATCCGAGGTACGCAGGCCGTCGGCCGCAGTGCCCGGCCCGTCGTAGGCCACTTGCGGCGCACGGCGTACGCGGCGCTGGCCGGCGTTGTAGACCCAGGCCAGGCGCGGCTCCTTCACCTGGTCGAGCGTCTCATGCACCAACAGTACGTTGCCGGCCAGGCGCGCCGGGGCGGTCACCGATTGTTTGAAGAAGGTCAGTACGTTGGCGCCCTTGACCGGGTCCATGTCCGGGATCAGTTGCGGCACGGCCACTTCTTCCTCGAAACGGATCGGCGTGTAGCTGCCGTTGGTCTGCGGCGTGGCCTGGGTGATGATGCGGCGCAGGTTGCCGCCGTGGTAACGGGTGATGTGGTTCCACAGCACTTCCACGCCATTTTTCGGAATCGGGAAAGCGTAGTAGCGGTTGCCAGTGAAGTTTTCCAGGCCGTTGCCGTCGTTGATCGCGTGTACGTTGAGCGCGCTGCGCTTGATCGACTCGTAGATCTCCGGCGGCAGGTTGACCGTGCGGTGGGTCGGGTAGACCGGAATCTTGTAGGTTTGCGGGTAGCGCTTGAACATCGCCACCTGGCCTTCGGAGAGTTTGTCCTTGTATTTGTCGACCGTGGCGGCGGTGATCACGAACAGCGGCTTTTCATTGGCAAACGGGTCAGCGAGGAAGCCTTTGCTGTCCACCGCCCCGGCGTTTTTCGGGATACCACCGGTCCATGCCGGGATCGAACCATCGGCGTTACCGGCCTTCTCGGCGCCCACCGGGGTCAGGGTAGTGCCGAGCTTGGCCGCTTCTTCCGGCGACACTGCGGCCATCACGTTGGCGGCCAACAGGCTCAGGGCCAACACCCCGCATTGCAGAATCATTTTGCGCATAGTCTCTTGTCCTTACTTAAGCCAAATCAGAAGTTCACGCCAAAGCTGAGGGCGATGAAGTCGCGGTCGGTGAGGGTGTTGTAGTCACCGCCAAAAAAGTCGGTGTAGCTCAGGCTCGCGGTGTAGGTGTTGCGGTAGTCCGCATCCACGCCGACGCTGATGGCCTTGGCGCCTTCGTTGAACAGGCCGTTGGGGCCGTAGCCGCTGACGTCCTGGGACCACGACACGTTGGGCTTGAGGTTGACCCCGGCGAATACGTTGTTGTAATCGAGGATGGCCCGGGCGCGATAACCCCAGGAGTTGGCCGTGACAAACCCATCGGTGTCGCCGCCGAACCCGTACTGGCCGTAGACCGAGTCACGGCCATAACGCAGCTTGGATTTCGCCTCCAGCCCGCCGACGTGCACAAAGGCCGCCTCGCCCACCAGGGTCAGGCGTTCGGCGCCCAGTACCTGGTCGAAGAATTGGGTCATGGTGCTCTGGATCTGGGTGATTTCCTTGCGGCGGTAGCCGGCGTTGTCGGCACCGAAGGAACTGCTGATCGGTGAAGCGGCGTTGCCGGCAATCGGGTTGACCAGGGCCAGCGTCAGGTCGGTGGTGTTGAGTTGTACGGGAGCATTCGGGCGGTAGCTGATTTCGCCGGTCCAGGCGGTGCCGGTGGGCAAGGTGGTGGAGAAACTGGCACCGAACAGGCGGATGTTTTCCGGGTAGTCGAGGTAATACTGGCCGCGACCGAGCATCGTGCTTTGCGCCAGGCCGGCCCCGGAACCCGGGGCGATCCCGTTGGCCGCGTTGGCAATAGCGCCAATGGTTGCCAGGTTGGTGTTGGCGGTGATGGTACCGACGGTGGGCGTGCGGCTGTGATAGTTCATGAAGTACAGGCCGTACTCGGTGTCATCCCCCAGCCAGCGCAACGCCATGCCGAACTGGCCGCCATCGCGCGCCTCGCGGTCTTTTGCACGCTGCACCACCACGCCTTCGTTCGTGACCTGGAAGCCTTGGCCAAACGCCGCCGCCACCGGCTGCAACGGCGCAATCGCCGGGCTGCCGACGGTGTAGTTGCCGTTACAGCCGTGGGCCACCACGTCGTTACCGAAGAAGGTGCCGCAGTTGTCCACCACGGTGTTTTCCCAGTTCAACTGGTAGAAACCTTCCACGCTCAACTGGTTGGTGAGGCTTTGGGAGGCGAACACCATGTTGACCGGAATCAGGCCCTCCTTGATCTCGGCGCCAGGGCGGCGGAACGCGGAAACGTCGATGGGGTTGATGCTGTTGATGGAGTTGCCGATGAACGTACTTTCCCCCCAACTGACCACCTGCTTGCCGACGCGCACGTTGCCCGGCAAATCGCCGATGGAATAGTTGTGATAGACAAACGCGTCGAGTAATTCGTAGCCGGAAGAGCGTGCGCCTTCGTCGCGGTGGTTATTGCTGATCTGCTTGAATTCGCGGTCTTCGTCCTGCAGTTCAAAGTCGTACCAGTACTTGCCGCGCACGAACACGCCGCTGTCGCCGTACTTGAGTTCCAGGTCGTGGATGCCCTTGAAGATCTTGGAGAAGGTCTCGCCCTTCTTGAAGTTCAGGCGACCATCATCGCCGGTGGAAGCCTGGCCCGTTCCGCCGTTGGGAATGCCCACCAGCTTCTTGTCGGCATCGCGCATGCCCCAGCTGGCACCGACCGACAGCGAGGAATCGAATTGCCCTTCGATCTCGCCGATGTTGAACGAAACAGCCTGCGCCTGGGCACAGCAACCCAAAGCAACCGCAGCGGCCAGCGCCTGTGGCCTGAAGATGGCGCGCATTGTTGTTTTTGTCATGCGTCTTCCCCGGTGGTGTGACAGAAGGCCCCACCCTACTGCCCGCGATCAGGAGCGATAAGCGCACCAAGGAGGTATTCGTGTTGTCGCTCGAAAGGATGAGAGGGCGCTCTGGCCGGGGTCTTGGAGAGGCCATGGACGAGATGGATGAAGGATTATCAGGAGGATGGATGAGGTGTTATTGCCACTGTTGCGGGTTTGGTAACAGTCCTTGTCTCGAATCGCTATTTTTCATTTTGTAACAAAAGCCTATTCTTGCCTGGCTTTCAGGGCAAACCGCCCGCTTCCAGAATCTGGAAGAACAGCCAGTTTTTTATGGATTGATCAATATTTTCAATCTGTTACCGGTGTTCACTGACGTTGATTTATTGCTCCTTGATCAAACGTCTTACTTCAGCCGCTGCCTTTGCAGCGGCTTTTTTTATGCCTGAAATAAAGCGGGGCGCCATGGCGCCCCGCTTGATTAAAACTTTTTCACGTAATGATCACAGGCTGTACTTCTGCAGGTTGGCCATCATCTCCTTCAAGGCCTCGATGTTGTCCTTGGGGTGAGCGGCCCCGTCGAAGTCACAGATTTGCTGCCAGTGGGCGGCGACATCATCCGGGGAGAACCCGGCTTCAGGGTCGAACCCAACCCCCAGGCTGCGCTCCCAGCGGGTCTTGCCGATCCAGCCGCCGCCCACCTCAAACAGCCCGGAGGTTTCCTGACACGCCTCGCTGCCCAGGTACACCACCAGCGGGCTGATCAATTCCGGCTTGAGGCGTTCGAAGACTTGCGGCGGGATCAGGCCTTCGGTCATGCGTGTACCACCGGTGGGGGCGATGGCGTTGACCAGGATGTTGTTCTTGCGGCCTTCCAGCGCCAGGGTGCGGGTCAGGCCGTACAGGCCGAGCTTGGCCATGCCGTAGTTGGACTGGCCGAAGTTGCCGTAGATACCGGAAGTGGAGGCGGTGAAGATTACCCGGCCGTAGGCTTGTTCACGCAGATGGGGCCAGGCGGCGCGAGTGACTTTGTAGGCGCCTTCGACGTGTACGCGGTAGACCAGGTCCCAGTCGCTGTCTTCCATTTTGTGGAAGGTTTTGTCCCGCAGGATCCCGGCGTTGTTGACCACGACGTCGATGCGGCCGAAGGCGTCGAGGGCGTTCTGGACGATCTTGTCACCGTCGGTGACGGAGTCGTGGTTGGCCTCGGCGATGCCGCCGGCTTCGCGGATTTCGGCCACTACGCGGTCGGCCGCCGAGGCGTTGGCGCCTTCGCCCTGGGTTGAGCCGCCAAGATCGTTGACCAGCACTTTGGCGCCGTGTCTGGCGAACAGGAGTGCGTGGGCGCGGCCTAGTCCGCCGCCGGCACCGGTGACGATCACGACCTTGTCTTGGAACTGCACAGGCTCACTCATTGGGGACTCCAGGGGTGGTTAGGGGTGGATGGGTTGAGTGTCAGGCACGGGGCTTGTGGTCACAATAAATACGGCTGGGGGTGAATGGTGCGCGATAAGGCTGGGGGATGATTGGTGTGGGTTAGATGGGGGACATATCCGTTATTTAGGTAACGGCGGCTTATGGTTCCGCTCTTACAGCGGGTCACTTTTGGCAAACGCCCCAAAAGTAACCAAAAGGTCTTTGCCCCACCACTCGGTGCCTCGCCC